>JAFGIT010000001.1 GCA_016929465.1 Candidatus Coatesiibacteriota bacterium
AAGTCCGGCGTAATCCGCCTGGACATCCGGAACGTGGGATGAGACCACCGGCAAGGCCGCGCTCATATACTCCAGGGTCTTAGTCGGACTTATCTTGAGAGTAAGCTCGGTAATAGCGAAGGGCATCATGGCTACATCGAAGGCCTTTAGATATGAGGGTAACTCCGAATAAGGGCGAGCGCCGAGGTAGAACACATTGGGCATACCGAATAGAGTCTCAGGATTGACCTTCAAAAGGGGACCGATGAGGACGAACGACCAGTCGGGATTATCCTTTGCGCTCTCCTCGAGCAGCCTGTAGTCAAGCCGTTCATCGACCGCGCCCACATAACCGATGATCGGCCTCGGTATATCGTTTATGGCGTCGGCTAAATCGGTGTCATCGGCAGTCGCCTTGGCGAAGTGCTCGAACTCCACTCCGCAGGGGAATAGCGTCGTGTTTTCATTGAAGGGCCTCTTCGCCTCGTAAAGGGAGCGGCCACCAGCGAAGACGACATCCGCGCTCTCCAGCATCCGTCGCTCCATATCCCTCGTCTCCGGTTCTGAGTTCATGAAGGCCTGGAACTCATCCATGCAGTCATAGACGACGAGATCGGTGTCAATCAGATTGATTATCTCCAGGTCCTTCGGGTGATACATCCAGAGGACAAACGGGCGCTCCGCGACATTACGCACTATCGAAGCCACTTTGCGCACATACAGCCGGCGGTTCAGTCGCCGAAATAGTGACATCTTATTCGTCATCGGAAGAAATGGAAGATAACTCACCCTCACATTCTCGGTCGGTGAGAACTGGTGGGTCAGAATCGAGGTGCGGGGCAGAGACCAGAACGTCCTGGTGGGAATCTGGCAGAAGTACTCGATTGAGTGCTTTCTTGCGAGCCTGCTCATGACCTGTTGTGGTCTCTGAAATAGGCTTCGGTCCCAAATCAGATGAGAGAGGCAAGCTATCGATAGTCGGGATGCGGCAGAATCGATGGCCGTCTTTCTATGGACCTCATCGGAATTGCTCATGATCGCTTCCCTGTTCTGTCCCAATATGTGCCGACTTCGACATCAGATTCGGGAATTTCTCGCTCATCCTCGGGGCACTCCCGCTCCAAAGCGTGGAAAAATCGACGGGCAGTATCCACGTCAGAGCAAATCTGCCTGATCAATTGCTCTCTGGACTCATATCGGTGTTCCGCCCTGATCCTCTTGATGAAGAAAGTGGTGATGGACTTGCCATAGACATCCAGTCGTTCGTCGATCAGATGGGTCTCGACTGAGGATTTCCCTGTGAAGAAGGTCGGATGATGCCCGATGTTGGTTACTGAGCGGAACATCCTGCCGTCTATACAGGACTCCGTTATATAAACACCATTTTGAGGAAGCAGAGTCTTGATATCGATCGAGTTGGCTGTGGGGAAGCCAAGGCCGTGTCCCCTGCCGGAGCATTTGTCCACCATCCCCGAAATCGAATATGGCCTTCCAAGGAGTCGATTCGCAAGGAGAATGTCGCCGTTCAGAAGACACTCTCTTATCTTCGTGCTGCTGACGACCACCCCATCCACCTCCTGACGTGGTCCCTCCATAACATCGAATCCGAGCTCTTGTCCCATATTCTGAAGAAACTGCAGGTTCCCCTCCTTATTTCGGCCGAGTGTATAATCGTGGCCGACAACCAGTGCCGCTATCTGTAGGTTGCGGTGCAGCACGTTGATCACGAAATCTCGCGCCCCTGTCCTGGCAGTCTCTTCGTCGAATTTGAGGCGGAAGAGCCGCTCGATCCCGATGCTCTCTATCAAGCTCGCCCTATCCTCCGGTGTCGTGAGCAGCTTGATCTCCGGATTCTTGAGGATGACTTTCAGCGGGTGTGGGACGAAAGTCATCGCGGAGGGGATTGCCCCCAATCGCTCTGCGGCCCTGACCACTTCGAGAAGAAGCGCCCTATGGCCCAGGTGCACGCCATCGAAGTTGCCTATGGTAAGCACCAGCGGCTCAGTTCGTTTGCCAGAAAATTCCAAAGCCTCAAATATCTGCATACTCTCCCCTTGTGCCGCCACAGAATATGCCCACAATCAGTAGTAGTACGCAAGCAGCAAATGCAGAAGTGAGAACATGCCATGCCTTCCAGCCGCGAAATACGAGGTCGTGGTGGAAACTGACGAATGAAGATGTGTCGTAATCCCCGAATTTCTCCGTCATTCTTTCCCTGGTCCATTCCTTCCATTCATCGGGATTTGTGTACTTGGAGTAATATATTTGGCGGATTTGCTCCTCACAGAAGGCTCCCCAGTAATGACCCTCATTTCTCAGCTTCTCGCGTTCAGCTAGGTGCTTATGGGCTTCTGTCTCGTAGAAGTTCTGAGCCGCCCAGTATCCACGGATTTCCGCCAATGATACCGACCCGCCCGGCGGTAGCAGTGGCCCGGCTAGGGTGCCGCTGCTCCGGTCCAGGAGCTCCTTCTCAGAGTATAGCGAATATAAGACGCCGCAATTTTCATTCTCGATCCGGTAACCGATATGGAAGCAGAGTATGAAAGCGGCTGATGCAAGGACGCACAAGGTCGTCAAGATTAGGATTGGCCTGACTTGCCTTCTCTCCAATTTCGCCGACAGGGATCTAGGTGAGAAGATTGCCCACGCTGAGATAAGCGCGAGACCGGCCACGATGGCATTGATGCGGATATCCCTGAACTCACCCACCCGTCTCGCTATATAGCCTTGCACGGCCTCGTCGCCCAGACCCACGAGATACATGAGGAGGAAGGCGGCCAGATATCCCGCATAACCGTGAATGAAGCCCGAGACCGCCTTGAGGACTAGTATCGTGATCAGGCTGTACTCGAACAAGTGGATGAACTCTATGATTCGGACTCCCCGGGCAGGATTGGTGCAGATCGCATAAAAAAGCCCAAAGTAATATAGCACTACGACCAGGACAATTAGAGCTACCTTTCTAAGCATTATCAGGCCGAGACGGCGGCTATTCCCGGCCTCGTCTCCTTTTGCCCTGTGTAGTTCGAGATATATACCGGAGACCAACAAGCCCGCGCCGAGCAGACCGACGGTTCCCTTGAAGATGCTATCGAAATAGTCCTGAAGAGCCCTTCTGAGCATGATCTGAAGCTCGCGGACATAGGGGGCAGAATAATAGAGAGCGAGCACAGATACGAGCGATGCGACCGTCCAGGTCATTGGTCTTTTGCGTGCTTTTTGATCAGTGCCCATGCTCAGATGCTCGCCTGTATAGGGTAGCCTATCAACTGGAGGAAGATGTTCTTCGGCGCGTTTCAGCGCTCTTGAAATACATGTCTCTGGAAATCGGCCGGTTGCTCCGAATCGCTCCCTAAATCCTGTATGTCTTTTCCGAGATCACACCTAAATCAGGAGAAGTCCATCGAGATGTCGCAGGCTGGCGCTGAGTGTGTCAGTTTCCCGATCGAGATTCTATCGACACCCGTCATAGCTACTTGACGGACGTTGCTCGGCGAGATCGAGCCGGATGCCTCCGCCTTTGCCTTGCCATTGATTAATTTCACCGCCTCGGACATCAACTCCGTAGTCATATTATCCAGCAAGATGATGTCCGCGCCCGCCTCGAGAGCCTCGCGAACTCCTTCGAGGTTCTCGACTTCGACCTCGACTTCGAGCGTGCCGTCCGTCTTCTCCCTCGCGAGCTCGACCGCCCTCGTGATCGAACCGGCTGAGATGATGTGGTTGTCCTTGATCAGGATAGCATCGGAAAGGGACATTCGATGGTTCGCACCTCCTCCGTGTACGACCGCCTGCTTCTGCAGCAATCTCATCCCCGGCACGGTTTTTCTTGTATCGAGGATCTTCGCGGAGGAACCCTCAATAGCCTTGCAGAACTCTCGGGTCAATGTGGCGACGCCAGACAATTGCTGAAGGAAGTTGAGCACGAGCCGTTCTCCGGCGAGAATGCTAAGAGTGGGGCCGCTAACATTGGCAATGACATCACCCTTCTGCGCAAGGGACCCATCATTCATGTTGAACTCGATCGTCACCGCCGGATCGAGCATATCGTACACTCTCGCTGCGGGAAGAGCTCCGGAAAGCACCAACTCCTGTCGCGCCGTAATAGCGGCATCCGCGAAAAGGTCCGCGGGGATTATGGCTCTGCTCGTTATATCCTCGAGACAGCCGTCTTCCTTTATCGCGAGTGAGATGATTTTATCGATTGGATTCATCTATACCTTTGCTCCTTTCCAGCTCTCTGAGCTGATGCTCGATGCCCCCGGCGGTTTCATCCACGGCAAGGGCATCGTTCCCCGAGACGATAATTGCCACCGTCCAGCTCCCATCTTCGTGCATCGTAGGATATGAGCCGATGGAAATACCCAGCGGCTGAGGAGTAGAAAACAGAATCTGCGCGAATTCAGACTCCGGAATGTGGGCGGGTATCCTCCTTTCGAAGAACTCGCCTGTCTCGAGGCTCGGGATTATCTGGTCGAACATTTCCGCTAGAAGCTGAGGCACCCCGGGGAACACATACACGTTCTTGATCTGGAAGCCGGGCGCTGCGAAGCTCTTGTTTCTGATGAGCGTCGAGCCCCTCGGAATTCGTGCCATCTCGAGCCGGTAGGAGTTGATCCTGTCCCGGTAGCGCTCCCTCATGACTCGCTCTGCATCAGGGTCCGTAGCCAGTTCCGTGTCGAAGGCCATTGCCACGGCCTGTCTCGTGACGTCATCGGGTGTCGGACCGATCCCGCCCGTCACGAGGACGTAATCATGCTGGTTCGAGAATTCTCGCACCGTCCGAATGATCTGATCCTCTTCGTCGGGGATCGTGATGATGCACCTGACCTGGATCCCAAGGTCGTGCAGTCTATTCGACAGCCAATGCGAGTTTGTGTCCCGCGTGCGGCCGCAGAGTATTTCATTGCCGATTATGACGATTCCCGCACTCCTTGGCGCATCAGTTCTACTGGTCATCATAATGTGTCACTCAGAGCTCCAAAATCCATTTGTGATCAGGCCTGAATATGCCCATGTCGGGGCGGTCCGATCTGACTGCAAATGTGAATAGCCTGTTCAAGTAGTCATAGGGGTGATCATTCTCCGCGTGGGCCGCTACGTCAAGATAGTATGAGGCAGAGAGCAGCGGCAGAGAATCGAACTTGATTATGATATGGCCTTCACCCTCGACGCTCTCGATGCTCTTTTTGTCGATCATTGTGTTCGTTCCATAGCACCACACGCCATCGGTCCTGAAGATGCCCACTCCAAAGACGGGCTGTTCGATCCTTTTATGGGCGACAAAGCCAATCTCGACGAAGACCGTGTCTCCGCAACTGAAGACATACCGCTCCTCGCCCTTCTCATTTCGCATCGCGACCGAGGTAATCTCTATCTCGCGCGTGCCCCACCGCTCAGCAGGGTCCGGCGAATTCTGAGCTGGGCCGATCATATAGGGCAGTTCCTCCTCGCTCACATCCTTGGGAGCTTCCAAGGCCGACATCTTCTCGACGCTCTTCTCGTGTTGCTGTGCGTATCGCTTCAGCTCGCCCTCCGTGACCTCCTGCAAGTAGTTGCCGATCACCTTCTTGGTCTCGCCATACTGCATGAGTTCACCTCGGTGGAGCCAGGCTACTTCGTCGCAGAGCCTCTGGACCGCCCCTAGGTCGTGCGACACTATGACTATGGTCTTCTCGCGTCGCTTGTAGTCGAAAATCCTGTCGTAGCACTTTTGCGCGAAGACCGCGTCTCCGACGGCGAGTACCTCATCGATGAGAAGGATGTCGGGATCGACGTTGACCGCCACCGAGAAGCCCAGCCGCATAAACATCCCGCTCGAATAGGTCTTCACCGGGAAGTCTATGAAATCCTCCAGCTCCGCAAATTTCACTATCTCGTCGAACTTCGATTGTATCTCCGACTTGGAGAGGCCCAGGATGGCACCGTTTATATAGACGTTCTCGCGCCCGCTTATTTCTGGATGAAAGCCTGCTCCTATTTCGAGAAGCGTTGATATCTTCCCATCGACCTCCACCGTCCCCCGCGTCGGTTTTGTTATTCCTGCAATAACCCTGAGGAGTGTGCTCTTCCCGGAAGCATTGAGCCCAATTATGCCGGCGGTCTTGCCGGGCTCTATACTCAGGCTGATGTCCTTGAGAGCAACGTTGAACTTCTCGGATTCTGGCATCGCCGGCCTTCGCCAAAGGTCACGGACGGCTGCTCCCTTCAAGGTCTTGAACTGCCTCAAGCGCGCAAATCGCCTGTAGGACTTAGACACCTGCCTTAATTCAATGGCCGCCTGCATTAGACCTCCTCATCGAATGAATCGCGGAACTTCTCGAAGATCGAGTAACCAATGAACAGCACTATCAGCGATCCGATGAGCATTGCCCCAAGCTCAACGGGCGAAGGGGCGATTCTCAAGATGAAGATCTTGTGGTGCGCAATTACGAGATACGCGATGGGATTGAAGTCTATCGCGAGGCTCTTTAGTGCTGACGGAACCTGCTTCGAATTAAGCTGCATCGCAGGATAGATTATCGGCGATGCAAAGAACCACAGGGTCATCAGATTGAGCACTATATGCTGTATGTCTCTCAAGTGGACCGTCAGCGCCGAGAGCGCAAGGCCGATCCCATATGTGAAAATGAGCTGGATGACCACCAGAATAGCGAACGATAGAAAGAGCCAAACTGGATTCGAGGAAACGAGCATGTCCGGAGTCAGCTCCAGCACCTTCTCCGGAGGAGGTGATCCGTATAGCACCAGAAACGGAATGAGTATTATCAGGCTCAATAGATAATGAATGAGATTCGTCAGCACACAGACGAGCGGAAGGACCTCCGCCGGAAACATCACCTTCTTTATCAGATTCCCACCTGATACGACCGATACGGTCGCCTCGTTCACGGATGTCGAAAACCATATCCAGGGCAAAAGACCCGTGAGCAGGAAAGATGCATAATTAGGCATTCCGAAGCGCAAGAATATCGTGAAGACCGTGGCATACACCCCCATCAAGAGCAGGGGATTCAAAAACGACCAGAGGAAGCCCAGTATCGAACTTCGATATCGGGCCTTGAGCTCTCTCGCCACGAGAGCCTGCACAAGCGCTCTATGCCTGAAAACATTTAGGATTCTATTCTTCAATTAAGCTGCCTTTATTGTCTTAGTGGAATGGGCAATGCTCACCGCGCCGACTGGTATAGTGCTCGAATTGGATGGCGGTGTAAAGCCGACTGTCAGCTTGTGCGCCTGTGCAACGATATCAGGAGCAGGACCAGCCCTATTAGTGCAGAGATCGCCGCAACAAGGAGCGCCTGAATCACACCCAACAGCGGGAGCAGGAAGGAAGTGGTCGCGATCGCCCCTATCGAAGAGCCGGCAAGGTCCGCAAAATAGGTCGTTCCAGCGGTTTGCTTCTGCTCGCCGTGCACAACCGAATAAGCCGCATTGCCATAGATGTAGAGTGCACCGCCGATAACACCCGAGGCGAAGATCGCCCCTATGAAGACTATCTGAAGGGCTGTCGCCGCTCCTAGCGTCCGGGATAGGGAAAGGAATGCTATCAGGAGTATGGGATAGATCGCTGCCATGAACTGAAGAATGACCAACTTACCCTCGACCTCGCCGGGGGGATGAATGACAAGTCTCCTTCGGGCGAGACCTGCGCCGACGGCGATCCCCCCCATGTATGAGCAGACCAGCAGGCCCAGCATCGAATAGATGTTCCCGAAGAATATCTGAAAGGCAACGATCATTATCATCTCGACGCTTATCTCGAGGAAGCCGATTGAGGCCAGCGAGACAATTATCGCAACCCTCTTTGGCTTTTTCGAAATGCACGTTTGCGCGAAGAGAAGCAGCAGGATTGCTGCCAGTGCGGCGTAAACCTCAATCCATGTTCGATGAGCAAGCCATCCATAGACTCGTGCCACGCCTCCGCCAAATTCGCTTCCCCAGAGCAGGATTGCGAATTGATAGCAGACGGGTGAGAAGTCCTTGTTGAGGCTAACGCCTGAATCGCTGCACCCATCGATCACATCCTTGACAGCAGCCATCCGAAACGGCTCGAACCGATAAGGAATACTCCAATCCGTTATGAAGTCTGTCTCGATCTTCCGCTCGAGAAGCCTTGCAGTCAGAATCTCCGGCACGAGCGGAATCGAGTCTGAATCACTCGCGAGAAGGTGCCCAGTCTCACCGGGCGTCAGAACTACCGTTTGGAAAACAGCTTTGAGAGTGTTGGCTATGCTGCATATAAACTCCCGTTGCTCGAGCGAAAGGTAACTGTCCGATGAAGGGACCTGCAGAGCGAGAATCCCGCCCCGTGCGAGCGCATTTCTCGCCTTCGAGAAAAACTCTACCGTGAAGAACCGATTGAGCCTGGCATCGGTCGGTCTTGGCATATTGAGAATGATGACGTCATACAAGTAGTGCGTATTCTCGACGAATCGCCTCCCGTCACCGTAATGGATACGAACCGATGCATCTTCGAGAGCGCCAAACTCGTCGGGTGGGAGCATCTTCTTCGATATAGATATGATCTCATCATTGAGCTCCACGTAGTCGATGTTCTCCGGGTGATGCTTCAGAATCTCTCCGATCGCCCCGCCACATCCCCCTCCCAGGAGCAGGACCTTGCTGGGCGAGCTGTGCGCCAGAAGTGGGATGTGGACAGCCTCCTCCGCGGAGAGCCTATCAGGGTACGAAAAGAGGAGCAGACCATTCTCGAAGAGCGAACTTTGCTCCCCGGCCCTTGTCAGGGCCAGCCTCCCATATCTTGTCTCCCTGACTTCGACCAATTCGTCTTTGCCGAAGGCGAGGCCCACCGACCAATTCTCGATCTTCCGCGATTGGAAGGCCGTGATGAAAAGGCATGCTATCAGCAGGATGCAGGCACCAATTGAAATAGCACTTCGGCGTCTGATGGCCAGCAGGGCCGCTCCAAGAATCGTGAGTCCGGATAGCAGCAGAAGGATAGCAAACGACATCAAGCAGCAGGCGAGGAGGTAGTGCATGATGATGCCGCTTAGGACGGCGCCGGCTGCCTCCAGGGAATAGACGGCGCTCGCCCTCGAGACTCTTGACTCTGAGGGAGGCTGAGAGCCTATCGCAGACCCTTCTCGCCCTGAGGTACCATCCTCTTCCCGGCTGCCGCAGTATATGGCGAAAAGACCTCCCTGAATAAATGATAGCGGCGCAAGACAGACGACTGTCGCAGCTATGGTGTCCGCCAGATTCGATATCTCTCCTGCTTCGAGGCCAAGGAATAATCTGCTGAACCGGAGCGCGATCAGCGTGCCAGGAAGTATCAGGGCGAACGCGATGAGAAATGGGCTACGAAGTCGAGCGGAGCTCCTATGGCCGATCCGGTTTGATAGCTTCCCCATTATGAAGCTGCCAAAGCCCCCGAAGAGAAGCCATATAAAGAGCACGAGGCCGATCGACAGCTCGTTTCCGGCAAACAGGTTAATGCACTCCCTGAGATAGACCACCTGTGAGATGAGCGCGCAGAATCCAAGAGCTGCCCAAGAGTATGTGTCGATGGGATTGAGTCTCTTCGAGAATCCCAAGAGCTGACCGAGCAATAAAAGCCTCCGAATTCGTATATCCTGCTGTCAATGCGCTGATATGCTGACTCATTATAACGCATGTCGAGAGCGACGCGGTCCGGAAGTTGATTACTCTCTCCTAGATGAATAAGGCAGTTTGCCTGATTCCATTTGAGTCATCTGAATGTTGTACGTAATATGCAACTGGAAGATGCCCCGCGAGCATGGACATTTCCCTTTGCGCGCACGAATTCTGTACGGATTTCTGACGGCCGCAATCTCGATCCGACTCATTGGATTTGTGGTTGACAAGTCTGTTGCGGATTCAGGCGGCAAGAGGGTATAAACAGAGCGGTTGATAACTACCATAGATACATAATTGGAGGACAGAAATGATTCACGAGTTCAAGAACGAGCAATATCTTGACTTCTCCCTCCCGGAGAACAAGAAAGGGATGGAGGACGCTATTGCCAAAATCAAGGCCGAGGCTGGCAAGGAGTATGACAGCGTGATCGGCCGGGAGCGTATCCGGCTCGATTCGAAGCTGAAGAGCTACAATCCAGCCAACAAAGATGAGGTTCTGGGAGTCTTCCAGAAAGCGGGCGCCGACATAGCGGACAAGGCGATCAAGGCGGCGGACGAGGCCTTCGCGTCATGGAAGTTCACCTCCGCGGATAAGCGCGCGGAATACGCATTCAAAGCGGCAGAGCTGATGCGTCAGCGCCGCTTCGAGTTCAATGCGGCGATGGTTCTCGAGGAAGGAAAGAACTGGCTCGAGGCTGATGCCGATACTGCTGAGGCGATCGACTTTCTTGAGTTCTATGGCCGCGAGGCGCTTCGCTACTCAAAGATGAATCCGGTCACCGAGGTGCCCGGTGAGGACAATGAGGTTCGATATATACCTCTTGGGGTAGGCGTAGTAATTCCGCCGTGGAACTTCCCGAACGCGATCATGGCCGGCATGACGTCGGCCGCCTGGATATTCGGCAACACAGTAGTCCTCAAGCCGTCGAGCGACGCCCCGCTTGTGGCCGCCAAGTTCTTCGAGATACTCCAGGAAATCGGTCTTCCCCCCGGAGTCGTCAACTTCGTGCCGGGCAGCGGCGCTACCTTCGGTGACGAGCTGGTCAAGCACCCGAAGTGCAGATTCATAGCATTCACCGGCTCGATGGAAGTGGGCTTGAGCATCAATGAGCAAGCGTCGAAATTGTCGCCAGGGCAGATCTGGATCAAGCGAGTGATTCTCGAGATGGGCGGCAAGGACACGATCATCGTCGATGAGAACTACGATCTGGATGAGGCGACCAGCGGCGTCCTCGCATCAGCATTTGGCTTCCAGGGCCAGAAATGCTCCGCGTGCTCCAGGGTTATCGTGATGGAGTCGATACACGACGAGTTCATCGAGAAGCTAATCCCGAAGGTCGAGGCCATCAAGATCGGCGATCCCACCGATCCCACCAATTATATGGGGCCGGTCATAAACAAGGCTGCCGAGGATACTATCCTCCGTTACATCGAGGCGGCGAAGAAGGACGGCAACAAGCTCCTCTGCGGTGGAGAGAAGGCACCCGGACCGGGTTACTTCATCAAGCCGACAGTCTTCGATGGCGTCAAGCCGACCGACACAATCTCGCAGGAAGAGATCTTTGGGCCGGTCCTCGCGGTGTTGACCGCAAAGGACTTCAATGACGCTCTGAGCATCGCGAACAACACGATCTACGGTCTCACAGGAGCCGTTTACTCGAATTCGAGAGGGAACCTCGAGCGAGCTCGTCGTGAGTTCCACGTCGGGAACCTCTACTTCAACCGCAAGTGCACTGGGGCGCTCGTTGGCGGCCATCCGTTTGGCGGCTTCAACATGTCAGGAACGGACTCCAAGGCCGGTGGGCAGGATTACTTCTTGCTGTTCACGCAGGCGAAGTGCGTCTCCGAAAAGGTCAAATAGAGACATAAAAAAGAGAAGGGGGAGCGCGGCCTCTGAATGAGCGCCATCGCTCCCCCCAACATGCGCGCGGCTCGACGCTGCAGCCGCCCAGCATCCAAATTCTGCGTCAACCGCGACACCCTCCAATAAGCAATTTCTGTGCCATCTTTGAGTTTTTCTGCTTTTTTGCCGGATGTGGGAAAAGTTCGGATCGACCTCGGATTGGAGGAAGGCTCTAATTCGTTCAATTCGATAGGCCTGGTCCTCCCTATTAGGCCGAGATCCAATAGGCATTTTGAGGGTGTTGTGGATCCTGAAGGCGCATGTCGGGTCCATTTTGTCCAAGGAGTCCATTCCGTCCATCGAGAGTGCGCAGAATGGTAACGGCTGGATCAGAAGCGACGTCTTGCTGGCATCAGGCCATTAATTGGCCAAATAGATCCTGGACATAGCTGCATTGCGGGACCAGAGCGGCATAATTCGCCTAATAGAGCGGGATTGCTACCGCGTCAGACTTGGCACAAATGGGACAACGAGAAATCTGCTTCGCGGCGAAGAGGAATAGGCTCCACCTTAATGGCCCGGTGTGCGACCATGACGTCGCGGCTATGAGTACATCTCGTCTGCGGCGGATTCCGCAGCTTCCTTCGCCTTATGTCGGACTATCTCACCTGTAACCAGGTAGATGACGTCTTCCGCTATATTGGTCGCGAGGTCGGAGATCCTCTCGAGCTGGCTGGATACTGAGACATAGTGCATCAGTCTGGCCGCCTTATCGGGATTCTCCTTCATCTCTTTTATGGCGGCGGCGTAGTTCTGCCGGTTCATTTCGTCGATTTCATCGTCTTGCTGGATTACCCTGCGTGCGAATGCTTCATCTTGATGGACAAGGGCATCCAGGCTGCGCTTTACCATCGCCTGAACAGAGCTTTCCATTTTGGAGAGATTGAACGGCGGGGTCATCGTGGCCTTTGTCGTCAAATAAAGCGCTCTTTCGGCGATATTGACCGCGAGGTCTCCCATTCGCTCGAGACCTTCGTTTATCTTCATTACAGCGATTATGAGTCTCAAATGATCCGAAACAGGTTGATGCAGAGACAGTATCTTCAGGCACTCCTCCTCGAGGAGCACTTCCATCTCATCGATGCGCGTATCGCCAGTGAGGACTTTCTTCGCCGCCTCGGCATCGCCATCATCGATCGAGATCACTGCATATCTTATCGCCTGTTCGACAAGCGCTCCGACCTCGAGTATCTTGTATTTTAGCCTCTCGATCTCGCGCTCAAGCCTTAACGACATATTGCCTCCTTAGCCAAACCGGCCTGTGATGTAGTCATTTGTCATTTTCTTCGCTGGCTTCGTGAACATCATATTTGTGGGACCGAACTCGATCAACTTCCCCTGGTAGAAGAACGCCGTGTAGTCTGAGACCCTTGCAGCCTGCTGCATATTGTGCGTCACGATGACTATCGTGTATTCATCCCTCAAGTCCGCGATCAGGTCCTCAATCTTGGAGGTTGCGGTCGGATCGAGCGCCGAGGCAGGCTCATCCATTAGCAGTATCTCGGGGCCTACTGCCATAGCCCTCGCGATACATAGCCTTTGCTGTTGACCACCTGAGAGGTCGAACGCGGATGAATCCAGTCTGTCCTCCACTTCCTTCCAGAGCCAGGCTCTCTTCAGGCTTTTTTCTACGATTTCCCTGAGCTTCTTCCTGTCTCTCAGCCCGTGCACCCGAGGACCATACGCCACATTGTCAAAGATGGACTTCGGAAAGGGATTTGACTTCTGGAAGACCATCCCAATTTTCTTTCGAAGCTGGACCACATCGCAATCATGGCAGAGTATCTCCTCTCCATCTATGCGAATCGAGCCGGTTGTACGAACGCCCTCAATCTCGTCGTTCATGCGGTTCAGAATTCTGAGAAACGTGGATTTACCGCATCCAGAAGGGCCTATGATGGCAGTGACTTCGCCGGGTGTGATATCCATTGAGATGTCGAATAGAACCTGATTGGACCCGTAATAGAAACTGACGTCCTTGGCCCTGATTCTGGGCTCCGGCGATTTCGCTCCGGTGTCCATGGTTTCCGTGGTGCCCATCTTACCAGCGGAGCTTTCTTCTCGATCTGCTTCTGAGAATAACTGCGACAAGGTTCACTCCTAATACGATCACTATCAGAACCAATGCGGTTCCATATTGCATTGCTTTTGCTTTCACAGCATCAGGATATTGCGTTGCGGTGACGAACAGGTGATACGGCAGCGCCATGACCTGATCGAAGACCGAGTCCGGGAGATCCGGCAGGAAGAAAGCCACCGCAGTAAAGAGAAGAGGTGCCGTTTCCCCTGCCGCGCGACCTATACTCAGTATCGCCCCGGTCAAAATTCCTGGAATTGCATAGGGCAGGACATTGTGCCATATCGTCTGCCACTTGGTTGCACCCAGAGCCAAACTGGCGTTTCTGAGCGAC
>JAFGIT010000083.1 GCA_016929465.1 Candidatus Coatesiibacteriota bacterium
ATTATTGTCGCCAGATCATCGGGGCGTATGACGTAGAGCAGGTCTCTATTGAGGGATTAATGATCGAGGACTGCACATATTCCTGGGTAGAGTTTCCATCCGGGTTGACTTTTTACAGTGGCACGGCAGTCATCTGCAATAACAGCACAATCAGCTTCAGAGACACCATCGTAACATCCAGCTATAGCGGTATCAGCTGCTCTGACTGTGACCTTGAGATTGTGGGAACTGAAATCACAAAGAACTCGCAAGTCGGTCTTAGCGTCCGTGGCGATAGCTGCCTGACTATATCGCACACAATAGCGACCGGCAACAGCATCGGCATCGACTGCTTCTCAGGATGCGATGCCCAGATTCTGAATTGCCTCATAGCTGGAAACCGCGAATGTGGCATAAGCTTTGGTCAAACCTCAGCCGCTATTCTGGGCACCACGATTGCTGGAAACTCCAGGCACTCCTCGACAGGTTGTGGCGTTCAAAGCAATTCGAATTCTGAGACTTTCTTGAGCGATTGCATAATATGGGACAACCCTCGCACGTTCAACAGGACGCACGGCTCGATTACTGTCCAGCATAGTGATTTGGATGGGGCGTTCGAGGGTGAGGGAAATATCGCATCTGACCCCATGTTCACGAGAGGGCCTCTCGGCGAATACTATCTTCACCCCGACTGCCCGTGTATAGATGCTGGAAGCCAATCTGCGGAGGAAGCCGGGCTTTCGGACCGGACGACGCAAACGGACGGCACGCCGGATTCCGGCATGGTCGATATGGGCTACCATTACCCAATAGCCGAGGCGGATGTCGGGGTAAGCTGCTCGCTCAATGCGGACGAATTTGCGCCTGGAGATGTGATACGGGCCTCTATGGGTTTGGAGAATAGAGGCTCGGATATCGCAGTGGATATCTACGCGGTAATTGTGCTGCCGGACGGCTCGGTGATTTCGCTCATAGAGGGCGCTTTTGGGGTCGGTCTTTGGCCCTGGCACTCCGATTTGCTTCTGCCCTCGGGCTTTGCCGCCGGCCCTCAGATTATCTTCGAACTGGCCATACCACTCAGCACTGAATCTGGAGATTACTCTTTCATTGCCGCGGTCTGCTGGCCGGGGATGGAGTATTCCGGTCTGTTATCGAGCGATGAGAGCAGATTCTCGATAGCGCCGCTCGAGTGAATCAATACGTTATTTATCGCCTCTCGGCCACCAAGAACGGTCAATATAGCCGCAAAAAAGCCCCTCCCTTTTAACTTGCTCCTCATAAACGTTTAATTGCGGCTGCGCAGTGGGGATATACCTTTCCCGGCGAATGCTGGTTTGGCACCCTAATTAATTGGGAAAGGTATGATGAAAAAAGAGCTCGCGAGCTGTCATCTGGTCTCCCCAGAAGATGGCAAGGTCCTCTCCAGGGAAGGATACCTGAAGTCGGATCTTCACGTTCACTCATCCGCTTCGCATGATGTCCTGTCGATTGCGTCTCTGAGCCCAAAGTCGCTCTATGAGAAGGCGAGGAGAAGGGGATTGGACTACATATCCTTTACCGACCACGACACTATGGACGCCTACGACTCAGTGGGCTGGGAGCGAGAGGGTCTGGTTCCCGGCGTCGAGATCAGGATCAGGGACTTGAGGCTGGTCGGGCACACACTCCACATCAACGTTTACACGCTGAGCAGGTCACAATTCAACGAGTTGAATAAAATCGCGAAGGTCGCGTGCGATCTATCACTATTCGTTCAATATTGCAGGGAAGAGAGCCTGCCGTACGTGTATAACCACCCATTCTATTTCGAGAACCACGACAGCCCCAATATCAGCGCAATACTGAATATCACGCCAATGTTCCCCGTCATCGAGTACAACATGCACAGGGTGAAGATGAAGAACAAGCTCGCGATCATGCTTGCGGAGCGGTTTGGCAAGGGCGTGATGGCAACGACGGATACCCATACCGGCGACGTGGGCAAGGCTTTCACCCTTGCGAGAGGTGCGGGCTTTGGGGAGTATTTCCGGAATGTTGCCGAGGGCAGAGCC
This sequence comes from Candidatus Coatesiibacteriota bacterium, assembly GCA_016929465.1. Taxonomy (GTDB): domain Bacteria; phylum B130-G9; class B130-G9; order B130-G9; family B130-G9; genus JAFGIT01. Next base: position 2,031 of record JAFGIT010000083.1, read on the forward strand.
TACTTGGTGCCGAAAGACCTCACGAAGGATGGATTGGCGAAGGAGACAAAGGACCTTCTCAGCTTCATCTCACTGTGTGGCAAGGGTGGGGAGGCTATTGGCGGCAAATGCCACTCGCCGATCGACGCGGTCGTCGAGCTTCTCGGTAACAGGGTGTTGAGAGGATCGGCAGAGCTGATAAAGATGTCAGGAGCGCTTTGCAGGGCAATTAACCGCCTTGACCTGCCCAATCGGCTCGGCAAAAGCCTTCATGACTCCCTCGCCTACGCTGCGATATTGAGATGCTATCTCGGCCATCAGAACTTCAAGGCAAGGCGGATCGGAAGCCAATTGAACTTCATGCTATAGAGCTATATAGCTGAGTTAATCAGAATTTGGGAGGATCGGAGATGAGAGTCCTTCTTTTGTCCAATACGCTCGGTAGATGGGGCGATATAAACGGTGTCGAGTATACATACAATTCGCTCCTGCCGCATTTCAGGAAATCTGGCATCCAGGTCGATTGCGTGACCTATGGCCCAACAGAGAGCTATTTCACCGACGGCATAGTCAGCATCAGGACACACAAGCCACTCTGGCCGGTCAGGATCGACCCGACGCTCAGAATCGATCCCGCGCTCCTGCTCGACATGAATCTGCATTTCACGAATCTCGCGAGAGAGATCTACAGCAAAGACTATGATGTCGTGCACACTGCCACACCTGATCCGCTCGGGATGATCGGCAATCGGCTGGCGAAGGAACGTGGGACCCCGCTCGTCGGTGCGTATCACACTGCCGTGGACAAATACGCCAGGATAAGGGTGGGCAAGGCACTCGGGAGCAACGCCGGCAGGATGGCGGGATTCGTAGTGAACCGCTTCCTGAAGAGCTATTACAACGAGGCCGATCTCGTTATCGTACCCTCACATTATGTAAAGGACGAGCTCTCTAAAGAGCTGAAGACACGCGTCGAGGTTCTGACCCACGGCATCGATACATACCTTTTCTCACCGGAGAAAAGAGAACGCAACGACGGCAAGGTGCAAGCCCTATACGTTGGCCGCGTGGCGCCGGAGAAGAACATGCAGCTCTTGACTGCGATCTTCTCGAAGCGGAGGGATGTTGAGCTCAAGGTCGTCGGTGACGGCCCATACCTTCAGGAGATGAAGCGAGTCGCGCCCGATGCGACCTATACAGGGATGCTGACGGGCGAGGCATTATACAGGGCCTTTGCTGACGCAGATTTCTTCGTATTTCCTTCGAGGACAGACACTTTCGGCAACGTGGTCCTCCAGGCGCTCGGTTCGGGCTTGCCTGTGGTCGTTACAGACGGCATGGCTCCGAAGGAGCAAATCCAGCACGGCGTGACGGGCTTCGTTGCGAATGATGATAATGACTTCTTACGGTTCGTGGACACACTCGTCTGGAGCCCGGCCCTCCGCCAGAAAATGGGTCTTGCAGCCAGGGCATACGCCGAGGGCGAGACCTGGGGCAGCGTGTTCGAGACGCTATTGACCCAGTATGAGCTGGCAGCGAAGCTGCAGAAGGACCGGCGAAGAGACCCAAGAAGAGATTATTCACCAATCCCGATGTTCGGAACGGACTACTCTCCCCTCGATATCCATCCATATTGGCCAACAGCAGGACGCTGAATAGGCATAGAGCCTGGGGGAAGTACGTCCCACATTCGTCCCTGGATCGCCCAGAATGGGCGTGACTATGGCTACCATTGTATTCCCCCTTTTCAGGGGAAGAAAATGCGGGCCATGTCTCCTTCGTCGCCAAACACATACAATCGCACCGCGACCGGCGGACGGGAACTGGACTTCGGAACTCACCCGCAATCGAGCTCAGCCCGGGTCGGGCATTGTCATCCCCAATTCATGTTGATACTATACTATCCTCACGTTACCTGCGATTATCACGTTCTTTGCCGGTAGAGCGATTATATCAGAGGGATTTGGGAGGAACCAGAATGAGGATAGCAGCGGTAGTAGCGGCCCTTGCCTTAACGCAATTCGTCGCCTTTGGGCAACCTTCGATTACGGTCTATACAGATGCCAGTTCCTATCAATTAGGCGAAACGATAGAGGTCAGCCTATCCGCCGAAAATGCCGGTGAGGCGATGTCGGTCGATGTCTATGTGGGGCTCATTTTGCCCAATGGTGAGGCCTGGACCGCGAGATGGGATGGCTGGGGCTACTCGATCCAACCGTGGCTCTCGAATCATCATGTGCCAGCCGGATTCGAGATGGAACCATCGACGTTCTGGACAATCGACTTGCCCTCCTATGCGCCGCCGATCGCGAGTGACGGGGATTACGCTTTCGCGGCGCTTCTCACATATCCGGGGACGTTCGATTGGCTGGCTAATGCCAGCCTGGCACCATTCGCGGTCGAGGAGAACATCGGCTCCCACTATTACGTGGACGCCGAGTCTGGCTCTGATGACAATGACGGTTCATCGGAATCACCCTGGCGAACCATCACCCACGCGCTGGCGTCGGTTGATGGCTCGAAAGAGAAGCCAGTCGAGGTCCACGTCGCGGCCGGCACGTATGCGACCTCCACGAATGGCGAGACATTACCTCTGAATATGAAGAGTTATCTCTCGCTCAGTGGTAAGGATGCCGCAACCACGATCCTAGACGCAGAAAGCGAGGCGCCGCATGTCATCTACTGCGAGAGCGTCGATAAAGCGACAATCGAGCGCCTGACGATTACTGGCGGGAATGGAGCCATATCAGGCGAGCGATTCAGCCACGGGGCGGGGATCTACTGCTGCGAGAACGGTTCCGTCTCGATCCGCCATAACACAATCTCGGGCAACGTAACTCGCGGCCCGCAGCAAGACTCCGAGGGTGGCGGAATATATTCCTTTGATACCCGCATTGAGATTGACGGTAACACCATAACAAAGAACTCAGCGGACCAAGGTGGCGCGATCACTTGCTTCTCTGACCAAGCCGTCATCCACGGCAATATCATCTCAGGCAATCTCGCATTTAATGCAGCCGGAATATGCTGCTCAGGAACAGCGGCGACAATCACCGCGAATGTCATCACAAATAATGTCGCGAGTTCGTCAGACTGGGCCACTGCCGGGATCGAATGCTACTGGGGCAGCTACTCCATCATAGGAAACACGATCTCAAACAATTCTGTTCAGAGCCATGGCTGCGGTGCAATGCATTTAGCTGAATGCCATTCTTGGACAATTGAGGGGAATGAGATCGCCGGTAACTCGGGAGAGTATTGCGTCAAGTTGTATGGCATATATCACGATAGTGTCGTCCGAGATAATTCCATTACTGACAACTCTGCCTACCTCGGGGGCGGGGGCCTGTTTTCCAGCGGCAGCTATGCTCAGCTACTCGTGGATGACAATAAAATCTCGGGCAACACGGGGAGTAGAGGCGGCGGGATGTATTTCTACGGCATATATGCACCAGCTATTATCACTGGGAATTCGATATCCGGAAATTCAGCTTTTACCTACGGTGGGGGGATCTATTTGGCAGGCTGCCCGGAAGCCACGATTTTCGACAACATCATCACGGGCAATACAGCTCTGAAAGGCGGCGGCATTTACTGCGCCGGTGATACGCCAGAAATCCGGAGCAACACGATGGTCCTCAACACGGCTCCCCAGGGCGGCGCGGTCTACAATGACAACATGAGTTCCGCGACGGCCATTGACTGCATACTCTGGGACAACGGCGAATCGCTCTTCGACTGCATTCCGACCTATTGCTGCATAGAGAGCTCATACGGGGGGATCACCAACGTCCACGACAACCCGCTGTTCGTCCTCGGCCCCCTCGGCGATTACTACCTCGACCCGAACAGCCCCTGTATTGATACCGGAAGCCGCCTCGCAACCGACGCAGGCCTCTCTGACAGGACCACGCAAGCCGACGGCACGCCGGACGCCGGCTATGTGGATATGGGGTATCATTATCCGCTGCAGTAGGAGGCGGGGAGAAGGGAGAAGGCGCTTTCAGGTCTCCTGCATTCGCCCTCCGAACAATTCATCCGGGAATTCCGCTTCCGATGGTTGAATGAAGAGCGTCTCGAAGTCTAATTCCTGAGCGATTTCAAACGCCGCCGCATATTCCTCGGCAGTGATTCGCCTGCTCAGAATCTGATGCTCGAGCGCTTTGTATGCGGGTCGATATTGCCCCATCAAACTCACCGCGACATCCGTCGAGAGACCCTCGGCGATCCAGTTCAGCGATGCCCTCGTGTTCTCTGAATGTCCCGGTAGGACCAAGTGCCTAATGATGAGACCCCGCGACGCAATGCCGTCCGCATCGAGCACGAGCGGGCCGGTTGCATGCCACATCGCTTTGAGCGCTTCGCGGGAGCGTGCGACGTAGTCCGGCGCATTCGAGTATTCACGGGCGAGCACCGGGTCGGCGTAGCGGATGTCGGCGAGGTAGATGTCGATGATCCCTTCGAGCGTCTCGATCAGGCCCGTGGTCTCGTATGAGCTGGTGTTATAGACGATAGGCAGGCTCAATCCCGCCCCGTAGGCAAGATTCAGCGCTTCCAGTATCCACGGCATGAATTGGGTCGGCGTGACGAGATTGATGTTGTGGCAGCCCTGGTCCTGCAGGTCGAAGAAGACCTCGCATAGCTCGGCAGAGCTCAGCTCCCTGCCTTGGTCGAGCTGGCTGAAGCGGTGGTTCTGGCAGTAGATGCATCGCATTGTGCAGTGTGAGAAGAAGACGGTGCCGGAGCCTTTTGTGCCGCTAATCGGGGGCTCCTCTCCGTGGTGCGCTGCATGTCTGAAGACCTTGGGTCTGATTCCTGCCCTGCAGAATCCCCGCTCGCCAGCCTCTCTATTGACACGGCACGCTCGGGGGCAGAGCTTGCAGTCGCGGTCGTTCTCCTTCAGGTGATCGAGTGCTTCCTCTATTCGCCGGAGCCGCTTCTCGACGTCAACTTCCATAGTGCCGTGTTCGGAGGTCAGCTGGATCCATGGCCGGTCACGATGACCTTCAAAGTCTCCAGGATGATGAATAGGTCCAGCCAAACCGAGAAGTTCTGGATGTAGCCGAGGTCGTATTTGATCTTGATCTCGGGAATGGTCGCGTAGCCAGCGTGTATCTGGGCTAGCCCGGTAATGCCCGGAAGGACCGAGAACCTTTGCGAGTAGCCCGGAATCCGTCGGCTGTATTCCTCGACGAAGACCGGCCGTTCTGGCCTCGGGCCGACGAAGCTCATCTCCCCCTTGATGATGTTGAGCAGCTGGGGGAGCTCATCGAGCCTGGTCTTTCTGAGGAACCTGCCTATTAGGGTAATTCGATCGTCGTCCATGGACGAGATGACAGGCCCGGTCGAGCGCTCTGCGTCGTGGGCCATTGTCCTGAATTTAATGATCTTGAAGGGCTCTTCATCCTTGCCTATTCGCTCCTGCCTGTAGAAGACGGGTCCCTTTGAGGTGAGTTTAACAAGAAGGCCGATAGCGATGAACAGGGGCAGGAGAATGAGCAGGAAGATCAGGGATGAAAAGGAATCGATTACGCGTTTGATGGCGAGCTGAAATGTCGGCTTCAACGTCGACTCTATCTCGATTAGCGGTACATCCGAGATTCTGAAGTCCTGCAGCCTTCCGATGAGTATCTCATAGTCTGACGGGATTATCGATACGTGTGCGTGCCGCGGGCCATACAGGAGGTCGGGGAGAAACTCCTGCTGCCAGCAGTTGGGCGAAGCGATGAGGATTTCGTCAACGGCGCTCTTCTTCAAGATATCCGGCACACTTGTGACGTCTCCGAGCACGGGGAATCCGCAGATTGCCGGCTCGTTGTTCGGCTCGTTCGGAGCGTGGACCACCCCAACGACCTCGAGCCTCATGCTGGGGTCCTCATTGAGTCGTTCGAGCAGGGTCCTTGCGACGGTCGAGGTGCCGATTACGATCGCTCGCTTTTTGGGCCTGCCCTTCACCAGAACCGAGAAGGACGCCGCCCTGAAAACGCCGATGAATATGCAATTCAGGACCAGGAAGATTGGGAAGATCGACCTCGGGAATGGGACATCTCCCGCAAAGAAGTAGAAAGCGGCGAGCAGCACAGTCTCGAGCGTTATGGCGCTTATGATGGGCCGCATCTTGATCCTGACCTGGAACGTGTCCAGCGGCTCATAAAGGCCGAAGAAGTAGAAGATCACGACCTGTCCGGGGATCATGAGCCACATGTAGTGGGCCACGTCATAGATGCGGCGCGTCGGCATCACATCCTCGAAGACCATGAATGTGAAGTTGGAACGGAGCCAGAAAGCGGCAAGATACGCCAGCAGAGCGATTGAAACGTCCCCCAAGAGGAGGAGTATCTGCTCGAATGCTATCCGCGTCGAGTGCCGCAGGCCCACGCCCCTTCTCAGGGAAAAGGAGCCAGCGTTCAGCCTTCCAGTGAAGCCTTTACCAGCCGCACCGGGGATGCCGCGATGTTTCCGATTATTCTGGGAAATGCGAGTGCCCATACACCAATAAATACCATAATGTTGAAAGCAAGTGAATGACCGGTCGAGTAGTGCTTCCTGTGGAATTTGAGCATCGAATCGTAGAAATGGAAAACCGACGAAACCGGCTGAATTCTCATCGATACTCCCTTCCGATGTCTCACTGATGCGGTCGGAAGGAACCAGACCTCATATCCCGCCTTTGCGGCCCTGAAGCAGAAGTCGAGGTCCTCCCCGAATAGAAAGAATTCCTCATCGAATCGAATCTCTTCGCAGAGCTCCTTATGAAACATGCAGAAGCTCCCTGAGATGGCGCCCACCTTTCTGGGGCTGGTGTCGCGATTATCGGGAAGATTATATCTCGGCAGCCGGCGTGAAGCCGGGAATAATCGCGCCAGTCCACTCAGCCTGGTGAAGGCCGACCCGGGGGTCGGTATCGCTCTGATGCAGGCCGGTTCGAACGAGCCATTCGGATTAAGCACCTTTCCTCCGACGATGCAGGGCCTGTCCCGCTTCGAGATGAAATCGACGATGGGAACCAGGAAGTCGGGATTTACTTCGGTGTCGGGATTGAGCAGCAGTATATACTTCCCCGAACAAAGCGCCATTCCCGAGTTGACCGCCCTCGAGAAGCCGACATTCGAACTGCTGCGATGGAGTTTTATTCGATCCAGCACGCCACGCTGCAATATGAGGCTCTCGTCACTTGAAGCGTTATCCCAAACGATGACCTCTGCACCGCTCTGATTCCGGAAAATTGAATTAAGGCATCGGCCGAGGTATTCACCCGAGTTGTAGTTGATGATTAGTATCGACACTGCTTCGAGGCTCGTCTTCGCCGGCTTCATCGTTGACGCTGACGCCCCCACGATTTAGAGTCCGTTTGACTGCAGCCCCTACCTGGGCTATTTTCACAATCTGTCTTATTAAGAGGGCAATTGTTGGGCGCGAACTTGGAAACGAACTCATCTGGCGAATCCACGGGCGGAACGCAGCTCTGCGTTCGCATGTTGTCGGTCACCGCCGTACTCATAGCGGCTGTGCTGATTGGTGGAATCGCCGTTTTCGGGCCGTTCCTTGCTGGAATATATGATCTGCTGCCCATTGCTTTTTATGTAGCCGTATTTGTCGGTCTTGCTGTCATCCTTTTCGGAATATGGAAGCTTGCGACCACCCGGTCATCAAGCTCAAGCATATTATCCCGTACGCTCCGTAAATCCATCATCAGATTTTTGCTCCCAGTCGCGGCTCTGATCGGACGCTTATTCGGCATTTCGAGGGACAGCCTCATCTCCTCCTTCATAGAGATAAACAACATGCTGACGATGGAGGACGGCCATGCGGTTGCTCCCAGCGAGATGCTCGTACTGCTGCCGCAGTGCATTCAGGCGTCGGGTTGTGCCCACAGACTTACGAACGATATACACAACTGCAAGAGGTGCGGCAGATGTGATGTGGCGCGGCTTCTGGATATATTCGACAAGTACGGTCTCGATGCCCATGTGGTTCCGGGCGGCACGCTCGCCAGAGACCTGATCAAGACGAAGAGGCCGAAGCTCGTTCTAGCGGTAGCCTGCGAGCGAGAGCTTTCGTCGGGGATAGCGGACATATATCCCACGCCTGTCATCTCCGTCATCAATGAGCGCCCGAATGGCCCATGCGTGGAAACCAAGGCCCAGTGCGAATCGATAGACAAGATCCTGACACATTTGCTTGGCACTTGCAGCTGTGCTAATGGTACGGGGTTGGTGGACGATATACATAAGTGTAAAGGTGACTGCCAACTTCAGAATGAGGATGGAAGAAGTGCGGATTGATTTTGACATTTCTTCGGAAGTCGAACGGATACAGGACCAGCTCAACAGGCTGATCCAGCGAGTGACGGCTCAAGGCTGGGACGTCTCTCTCCAGGATGAGAGATTTCAGCCTGCAGTCGATGTGTATGAGACTCGCAGCGCCCTGGTCTTGATAGTCGAGTTGCCGGGTGTCAAGGCGTCGTCCATTCAGGTGTATGGGTTGAGTGGGGCGATGCACCTGGAGGGTGTGAAGGAGTCGGACTATCCGCCATCTGGAGACGCGATGTTCCACGCTTTCGAGCGGAGATTCGGGAAGTTTGAGGTTAAGGTCGTTATCCCTTGCCCTGTTCAATTCGCCGAGGCTAAGGCGGTCTATTCAGATGGCCTGGTCAGGATTGAGCTACCGAAGATTAAGGACCGTCGCCAGCGCAAATGCGTAGTGCCCGTCGAAATCGTCTGAATGATGTCCTTCGAGGACGTGCGGGTCCGCTTGATCCATGACAGCCATCCAGAGCCAACCAAGGCGCTGAATCCCTGAAATCGAAATGAACGAGGAGCTGAAATTGACAGAACCGCTAGTGGCAATAGTAGCAGGCAGCAAATCCGATGAAGAGCTCATCGATGAGGCGTCGAGCACGCTCTCTGAGCTCGGTATCCCCCATGAGAAGCGGATAATCTCCGCCCACAGGACGCCAAACCGGGCTATGGAATTCGCATCGACGGCAAAAGCGAGGGGTCTGAAAGCTATAATCGCAATAGCGGGGAAGGCGGCGCATCTCGCTGGCGTTTTGGCCTCGAAGACAATCATCCCCGTGATCGGTGTGCCTGCCAAGACATCCGATCTCGGTGGCATGGATTCGCTCCTTTCGACGGTCCAGATGCCCTCCGGTATCCCCGTCGCGACCGTCGCTATAGGGAAAACCGGCGCAAAGAACGCCGCGCTGCTCGCAGCTCAGATACTCGCGTTATCCGATGAATCGCTCTCGCAGCGCTATGAGAGCTTCAGGATGGGCCTCTCCGAGAAGGTCGAGCAGGACGACCGGGAGTTTTCTGAGAGCTGACCTGTTTCTACCAGACTCGGATTGCCGGTTTCAGAATGCGAACCTGCGCATCTGGACGCTTTGAAGAAGGCCGATCATGACAAAGACCGCGATCAGGGATGAGCCCCCGTAACTCATGAACGGAAGCGGTAGACCTGTAATCGGGAGAAGCCCGATGACCATCGCGACATTCACCAGGAATTGCCCCCCGATCATTGACGCGCAGCCAACGGCGAGAAGGAGGCCGGTGCGGTCCTTTGCACGCGCAGCGATCGAAAATATCGCCATCATAAGCAGTCCAAAAAGAAGGACGACGAGGAGTGAGCCCAGGAAGCCCTGCTCCTCGGCATGAACCGAGAATACGAAGTCGGTGTGCTGCGCCGGTAGGAAGTGAAGTCGTACCTGCGTGCTATTGCAGAATCCCTTGCCAAAAACCCCGCCTGAGCCTACCGCGATCTTCGATTGAATTGCCTGATATCCCGAGCCTAGCTCGTCATAGACGGGATCGATAAACGCGACGATCCGCTGGCGCTGATAGTCCTTTAGAAAGAACCACCCAGGTATTGTCGATAGCAATCCGGCCAGAAGAAAGCACGTTATTGGCCACAGCCGTCTCTGTGCTACGAAGGCCAGGACAATGAATGGGATCCCCAGGGTCAAAGCCGTCCCGAAGTCCGGCTGCTTCACTATGAGAGCTCCAGGAATGGCCATGATGATCAGTCCGCCAGCCAGCTGCAACCAGGGGTTCTCACTGAGCTGCCTCGAAGAAAATATACGAACCAGCGCGAGCACAGTCGCGATCTTGGCGAACTCAGAAGGCTGAAACCTTATCGGACCGAGAACGAACCAGCGCGTAACACCTGCAATGGGCTGTGCGAAGAGCAGCACAAACAGAAGGACGAGACAGGTGACTATGAGTATCAGGTAGGCCATCTTGATTACTCTGTTGTAATTCAACGACATCACCGCGATCATCGCCAGCAGGCCTAGTCCGAGCCACTTCAGCTGAGTCTTGTATGCAGTGGCGATCTGTCCCTGGGAAGTGCATGTCGCAGCATATATCGTCGCAATCCCGATGAGCGAGAGCGCGACAGCAGCCAGGATCAACCACCAATTGATATGTTGAATTAGGCGTCTGTCCAGCATCTATCTGCGACCCATCAGTCTAGTAGCCTCGCGTCGGAGAATGGTGCGACACTTGCTTCCTGGTTTAGTCATCGCTCTGGGTACCTTCGAGGTCATGAACCGGAAATGCCGCTCTTACAACCTTCCCGGCGAATGTCGCCGCCGCATGCCCGCCAGAGCCCCCATGCTCAACGAGAACGGCGAATGCGATCTCAGGATCATCCGCAGGAGCAAAGCCCACGAACCACGAGTGCGGCCGGCGCTCATACGGGATGTCATCCAGCGTCGCGTCCTCGTCTTCGACGCGTGGGACTACTTGAGCGGTCCCGGTCTTTCCAGCCACCTTGGGGAAATCCAGCCTGGCGCGCCAGCCGGTCCCACCCTTCTCGTTGACGACGCCAGCGAGGGCATCGCGAACAAGTGCTAAATAGGAAGGATCAATTGAGGTCTCTTTCAGAACTCGCGAACCGAAGCTAAGTATCTCTTCTTTCTCGGGCGAGATGACTCGCGATATGACATGAGGCTGAAGCACTTCACCTCCGTTGGCAATTGCGCTGAAAGCGACCGCCATTTGAATCGGGGTGACGAGAATCCGTCCTTGTCCGATTGCGGCGGATACAACATCGCCGGGCCAGTAGTCGCGATAATTCTTCTCGGCGGGAATGTATCCGGGCATCTCTCCCGAAAGCTCGAATTGCGTCTTTGCGCCAAGTCCCAGTTGGCGTGCGGCCCAAGCTATGGGTCCTATCCCACAGGCAAGTCCAGTTCGATAGAAGAATATATTGCAGGAGTAAATGATTGCATCCCTGAGCGGTATCTCGCCATGCCCGGTCCTTCGTCCGCAGTGGAACTCATCGGGCCCAAGCCTCATAACACCCGAACACCCGATCAGCTCGTCGGACTTGATTGCGCCGGTTTGGAGCGCCGCCAGCGCCACAACCGGCTTGAAAGTCGAGCCTGGTGGGTACTGGCCGGATATGCACCTATTGCTCATAGGAGAATCGGGATCATCCCGCAAGCTCCTCCAATCCGCTGCCGACACTCCGCCCTGAAACGCATCGAGATCATACGCCGGCCTTGATACAATGGCCAGGACTTCGCCGGTCTTCGGGGCAATGACAACAATCGCGCCCTTCCTAACGTCGAAGAACTCCTCTATGGCCTCCTGAAGCTCGAGATCGATTGTGAGCTGCACATCCTTACCGGGAATAGCCATCTCGGCCCTTCGCAGAGTCCTCAGAACGCGACCCATCGCATTTGTCTCGACCAAGCGTCTCCCGTCGGAGCCCCTGAGGTAATTATCCAAGAGAAGCTCAACGCCGGAACGACCCATCCGATCTCCGAGCTTTATCCGCCCGTCCGAGCGTTCTATCTCGGCCTTCGTTGCCTCGCCGAGGTAGCCTATTGTGTGACATGCCAATGTCGGCTCAACGTAGCGTCTTTTGGGCCTTGTCGCCACTTCGAGGCCGGGAAGATCGACCCGATGCTCCTCTAGAATAGAGAGAGCCTCGAGGCCCACATCCTGAATCGCACTGACAGTCCGATAGCTGTTTTTTGTGCGGAGCGCATTTGCAGTCTTCCTCTCCGGGATGTTGGCTAACTGAATGAAGTGCTCGAGGCTAGCAAAGGCCGATCTATTGCCTCGATCGACGACCACATCGAATGACGGCTTGTTACCGACGATCTGCTCTCCGTTTCTGTCGAAAACCATGCCTCTAGGAGCCTCATCGATCACTATGCGTATTCGATTCTGCTCGCACAGCTCAGTAAAATAGTCCGCCCTGAGAACCTGGAGGGACCAGAGCCGACCGACTATGATGACCGTCAGAAATGCGAACGCAATCGATATGAATAGCGCTCTATTGCGAAGCCTCTTCAGCAGGCCTGCATCTTCACCGAGGTCAATCGGCATCCGCTTCGTCCTGCTCTAATACGGCGTCAGGGACACGAGAAGGACGGAAGAAAGCACTCCTCGTGAGCATCCTGAACACAAGCATCCCGACTACCGTCGTGGAGAGCACCCCCGCCATCATGAGCATGGCGAATCGACCGGGATTCAGGATCGAAGGGTCGGTAAACACCTGCAGGAGATATAGGAGAACGTAGTCGAGGAGAGAGCAGAGCAGCAAGGTGATCAGATGCGTCACCGGGCTGTTGGGCAGCACCCTCCTTCCTAGCACGCCGCAGAACACGCCGACGAGAGTTTTTACCAGGGAGTTGGTGCCGAGCGCGAAACCGGAAAGCGAATCCTCGAGGAGGCCCACGACGAAGCCGACGGTCATCCCGTAGCGCGGCCCCTTTGAAAGCCCCGCCCAGATGACGACGATAAGACCGAGATCGACGCATAACATCCCGAGTGCCGAGATATGTAGGATCGTTGTCTGAATAGTGATTGTGGCAAGGATGAGACCCGCGTATGCAATCACGTTGTGCGACTGTTTTTGTGGATTCAGCATTTCAGTGTCAGCCCCACTATGCTTTCCCCGATAATCGCCTATATACAGCCAGAATGGACTGGGCCATTCGCTCTGCGCTGAACTCGCTCAGCACCCGTGCTCTGGCACTCTCGCCGAGCTTCGATGCAAGCTCCCTGTCGGAGAGCAGCCTATTCAATGCCCTGGCGAGCTCACCGACGTCCTTCGGAGGGACGATTAAGCCTGTCTTCCCGTCCATGTTGACGAAGGGCACCCCAGAATCGAGGGCGGTGCTCACGACCGGCTTTCCGCAGGCCATCGCCTCCAATTGGACCACCCCGAAGGCCTCGCTTCTGTAAATTGCCGGCAGGCAGAACACATCGCAACAGTGATAATAGGCCGG
>JAFGIT010000084.1 GCA_016929465.1 Candidatus Coatesiibacteriota bacterium
ATGCAATTCAGCAAAAACCTCAAAGCCCCCTTGCCAAAGTCAAAGCCAGGATAGCGCCATTATTGGCGAATGAGACCAGTCTGAGGGCAATTGATTCTATTCAGTTCCGTTTAGCAAGAGCCGCAATGAAGAAGGCTTTCGCGGCAAGAGAGATGCTTGAAAGACTACACCCCCAGATCATTATGGCTGCGGATTATTTGAGTCCATCCAGTAATATCATCTTCTTGGTGGCTCAAGATATGGGGATAAAGACAACAGGCCTTCCCATAAATTGGAATAATGTCTATAAATGTGCCAGAATCTTTGGCGAGCCCGATCTCCAGATGGTCTGGAGCGAGGAGATGAGGCAATTTCTCCTCGATCGGAATCCAAGACTACTGCCAGGGAAGGTCATTGCAACGGGTTGTCCCCAATTCGATTTCCACACCGACAAATCCCTGATTATGCCTAGAGAGGAATTCGCAGAGGTCATTGGATTCGACCCAAATAGGCCTGTTATTTGCTATTCTGCCGCCTCTCTAAAGACCGTCCGTCGTGAGGCTAGAATACTCCGATGTTTTCTGGAGGAGGCCATCAAAAACAAATCCCTATTCGGTGAACCTCAGGTGGTCGTGCGATTGAATCCCATCGGCTCCGACCCAGAATTCTTGGATCTTGCCCGAGAATATCCCGACTGCTTCCTTTGTGAACCCGGATGGGACGTTCGGCGAAGCATCTCTTGGATTTGCAGCAGTATGGCGGATATTAAGATGTGGATGAACCTCATATACCATTCAGCGGTTAATATTAGCATCCCCTCCACCGTGATCCTCGACTTTGCGGGCATGAACAGACCCATTGTGAACGTGGGATACGATCCTCCCGACCTCGAGTCAAATCCTTACATATCGCTATCGGACGTCTGGAAGCAGGATCTATATCGTCCGATCATAGAGCTTGGCGCCGCAAAGATCGCTCTTAATAAGGCTGAATTGTCTGAATTCGTCGACGGTTACCTTCGGAATCCATCGGATGGAACGGCAGAGAGGCAAGACTTGACGAGGAGCTCATTTGCGGGATGTTTCGGCAATAGCTCCGAGAGGATCGTCGCGGAAGTGGTCAACCTAACCCGCCAGAATGAGCCTTCTATAAGTATGGTCTAGAGTATAGGACTCCGATTTGTGAACATCTGCTATCTTTGCTCTGAATATCCAACAACGGCGTCAGCAAGCCATGGAGGCATAGGGACCTCAGTGCAGATCCTTGCCAGGGGAATGTGTGCGCGCGGACACAAGGCATTTGTTGTAGGAACAGGGCCACAAAGGCGTGAATGGACAGACCAAGATGTGAGGATATCCTATCAAAGAGCATCACGACTGCCGATTCTACGCGTCTTCGTGAATATAGTGAATGCAAGACGGATCCTAAGGAAGATGATTTCGAATTATTCGATTGATCTGCTCGAAGCCACCGAGTCCAATGCGGCATTTATTCCATTTGATGTGCCCATACCCAAGCTGATTAAGCTTCGCGGGAATCATCGCTTTCACACTTTCTATGGGTGCGTGAGAACCCGCTGGTCGCGGGCCGCGCTTGAGGAATGGGCCTTGAGAAAGCCAAATGCCATTGGCGCAATAAGCAAATTCGTGCTTGAGGAGACGATCCGTTTGTCGAAACTGCAGCCTGGAATAACACGTGTGCTTCCCAATGCTGTTGACACAGCCCTATTCTGTCCGCGTGACTCCGGATTGATTGAATCTGACCTTATTGTATTTGTAGGAACTCTATATCATATCAAAGGAATCGATAAATTAATCGATGGAATGCCATTAATCCTAAAGAATAGACCAGGCGCGAGATTGATCGTCGCGGGAAGGGCGCCTAAACCGGGAAGAGGGAGGTTTAGTCAATCGGAACTCAAGGCCAGATTAGAGCCGGAGTTTAGATCGAGAATAGAGTTTATAGGTTTTGTTCCTCATGATCGCTTGCGAGATTTATTCGCCAGCGCAGCAGTATGCGTGTTCCCCTCCGCCATGGAGACCTTTGGTAATGTGGCAATCGAAGCTATGGCATGCGGCCGTCCGGTTGTCTTCACGAGACTAGGCCCCGGTCCTGAGATAATTGAGGATGGAATAAGTGGTTTACTATGCGACCCTTATGATCCATCTGATATAGCCAATAAGATCCTCCGAGTTCTGGGTGATCCTGATTTCGCAGTGCGACTTGGCCAGCATGCAAGAAAGAGAGTCGTGGAGAGCTTTTCGGCCGACGTTATTATCGAGAAGAACATCGCTTTCTATGAGGAATGTATAGAACGATTCAAGGCGGAGAAGGACGCCCGCAAGCGATCGCCTTTTAGGAGATGGTTTTGATGAGGCTTTTGGCGACAACTCATGTGCCTCACTGGGTAATCAATGGTACCTTGATGAGCTCTGGGTATTTCATACGTGATCTTAGAATATTCGGTGATCTCTTTGATGAGGTCTGCATCTGCGCTCCTAAGTCAAAAGAGCTGCCCCCAGACGATGCGGTCAGTTATGGCGACGGATATACGCTAGTTGACTGCTCAGTGGCTCGAGGAGCGGATCTCCGGTCTCGCCTAAGACGGAGCTGGGCAATGCCGATTATCATCGCGCGCATAATGCGCGCGATGCGAGGTTGTGATGCAATACACATTAGGGGTCCGGAGTTCATGGGCATATTTGGTGCGATTGCGGTGTTATTTACGAATAAGCCGCGATGCGCTAAATTCGCCAATCAATGGACCCCTCGGTCTGATGAACCCTTGGCGAACAAAATCCAACGCTGGCTTTTCTCGAGGCCCGGCTTCGGCGGACCTGTGACAGTGAACGCCATTTGGGGAGGCAACCGGCGACATATCTACTCGGTCTTTAACAGCAGCATCACCAGGTCTCAACTGGAGAAGACGCGGGAGATCGCCCAATCCAAGAGATTGGGGAATCCAACACGTTTTCTTTACGTCGGGCGAATAGACTCAAATAAGAATCTGGATGTGATCCTGCGAGCGTTCGCAAAGGCAAGGGCCGAAGCTGGAAAGGAAATGAGACTTGATATCGTTGGTAATGGGCCAGATCTGCCTGCAATAAAAGTCCTCGCCGATGACCTGGGATTGTCTGGATCCTCATTCTTTCACGGCCATAAATCGCCTAATGCTGTCTGTAAGATCTATGCCGGAAGCCACATCTTGCTACTGGCCTCTAGCGCTGAGGGGTGGCCCAAAACTCCAATGGAGGCGATGTGCCATGGCGTTCCCTCTATCTGCTCAAATGTTAGCACCTTGCCGATGATCCTTGGGAATGAGGAACGAGGGCTCCTGGTCGAGCCACGCGACGTTCAAGGACTTGCGTCCGCCATGAAACGACTCGCCACCAACAATGAGCTATACGTCCGAATGTCGAGAGCCGGCCGCAAATGGGTGGAGAATAAGACGCGCGAGGACTTGATGATTCAGATCAAGAGCATTCTTGAGGGCGCTTGGGGGATCGAGCTTAGGACACCGATCTAGATGAAAGTTGCAGATTCAAATGGCTCAGTGTGATAAACGACAAAGAATCAGGCTCCTAATGATCGTCGGGGGACTGAACCTTGGGGGAATTGAGCGTCTGATCACGGATATGTGCCGGGTTCTCATTAGATGTGGGAAATATGATATATCGATTTGCTGCCTATTGAGTAAGGATGGGCCATTCCTCAATGATATCGAGTCAATGGGAGTAGCTGTTTACGAATGCCTACGGCGATCGAGTTGGCGATTTGTGAAGTTCACTCGGAATTTGACTGATTTGATGCGAGTGATCAGACCGGATATCGTGCACAGTCATTTGCATTGGTCGGTGCCTTCTCAGGTGCTTGCCGCAAGAGCCTCAGGCGTACCGTCCATAATCATCACAAGGCATAGAATTGCCGTTCGCACGGGACTGTCGTTGGCGCGGCAGAGAATCTACGCCGGACTGATGAGGCGTTCCATCAACCTGTTCACCGCTGTCTCCGAGGCGGTCAGAGATAACATAGCACAGCATGGCTGGGCGACTTCGGACGATAATATCGCAGTCATTCCCAATGGAATTGACCTGTCGGTCTTTGGCTCAAACAGCCTCGACAACGACACTGCAAAGCGGAGACTCGGATTAGGGACGAAGCCGATAGTCGGAACCGTTGGAAGTCTCAGACCGGACAAGGGACACAAATACTTGATCGAGGCTTCCCGCAAGATTCTCGACACGGGAATCGACTGTCGGTTCGTTATTATTGGCTCCGGCAACCTCCAAGCCGAATTGGAGGATCAAATAAGCAAGCTGGGCCTGGTGGCAGATGTCTCTCTTCTGGGGTCCCAAAGGGATATTCCGGAGCTCCTATCTGCCCTGGACGTCTTCGTCTTGCCATCGGTTTCGGAAGGACAGGGCATTGCTCTGGTCGAGGCTCTAGCTTCAGGATTGCTTTGTATTGGATCAAATGTCGGAGGTATTCCCGAGGTGCTTGACGGGGGAAGGGCAGGCATTCTAGTTCCTCCAAAGGACCCTCAGGCGCTTGCGAAGGCAATAATTGAGGTTCTATCCAATAAGGAGCGGGCGATGCAGCTTTCCGCGGCGGCTAAAGAGCGGGCGAAGGCCTTCAGTATTGAGACTTGCGTTGCGGAATATGAGAAGATATATCGACAATTGATTATGAAAAACGGATACAATGAGCATCGTTAATTCATGTTGAAAGAGATCGAGGCGTTTCCCATTTGACCGGCAGACTATCAGCAGGAGAAAGGAATATAACGGGGATTGGACAGCCATCTATTCCTATAGGTATAATCGCGCTGGCGGCTGTTTTAATTGTCGCGGTCCTCATGGGCGGGACCTTCATTCTAACGGGCAGTTTTCCTGGCCCATCTATCCTGGTTCTCATCGGACTGGGGGGATTCATCCTGATTCTCGGAAATCGCTTTGCTGGTATGGCAATTCTCGTCCTCTCCTATACCTACTGCCTGCCTGTGGTCCAATACCAATTCATGGGCGAGCATGGATTCCGGCTTTTTGACTTGGTAATCACTGGGATATTCCTGGCGTATTTGGCGGATGCCCTTATGGGAAGGCCATTGATAATAGCCAGGACGCCGATCAACACGCCTCTCTTATGTTTCGCTGGATTCTGTCTATTCTCAATATTGGTCGTGGCGTTAAGTAAGGGCCTTCTGGCGATACCACAAGCCGGTCTTCGTTGGTATAGACTGGTTGGCTTTGCCTTTGCATTCATCTTTGTGTCATCGTTGCCGATGACCAAAAGACGAGTAAATCTACTTCTAGATGTCTTCCTGGCTGGAGCGCTGATTCAGGGCCTGCTTTCATCACTGCAATCACTTGGCTTCTTGAAACCATTTTGGGATATTGGAGAAACCGGATACTCCGACTACTATGTCGGCACGATGGCACCACATCACTTGCAGCTTCGCCTCTATATGGTTGCTGCACTCGCTGTGCTGGTAGCCAAATCGAAAATGTTGGGCAGTTTTGGTAGTAAATTGGCGATGGCTTTGTGTTCCGGCCTCCTGATTTATCCCTTATTCAACTCGCATAGCAGGACGGGTATTTTGGCCGTCGGGGTTTACGGGGCGACATCTTTGCTCTTCTCCAGGCAGCGGGGTCTCGCAATTGTGGGCGTTGTGGTGGGACTACTCGCACTGTTCCTTGCATTCGGAGAGGCGCCATTTGAGGCCGGTCAGGAACAAGTGCAGAAGCAAATTGACAAGATGCAAACACCCACGGGATTGGATCCGACTAGACTCAGCGAAGCCAGGGTCAGGATATATGGAAGATATCTCAGCCGGATTGCCAATGATCCGGGAATACTGATCTGGGGCATGGGCTACGAAACTGGCTGGGGGGGTGCTCATAACTGCTATGTTCACGTGCTTTTTGAGCTGGGCGCGTTCGGCTTTGCCATCTGGCTTTGGCTTCTTGTAAGCCTCTGGAAGCGAGCGCGGTGGATCACCAAGCATTCTGTTTTTTCGGATGCGAGGATAATGGCGCGCGAATATCTCTGCTTTTTCGTGGCGATGCTCGCCGCCAACATGACGAGTGAAGTCCTATATCCACGGCGTTCCCTATATAGCTTTTTCGGTCAATTTCTCTTTCTGTCAGCCCTCGTACTTCATCCTATTTGGGGAAAACGACCATCGACAATCCAAGCAAATAAGGAGGAGTCGTATTGAATAGAGAGAGTTGCCCGCTTTGCGGTGGAATAGAGCTGCGCCATCGAGAGAAGGAGACAGAGCTCTGGAAGGTACCATCGCCGGGAAAAATCGTGGATTGTGCGGCCTGTCGATTCCGCTTCGTGATGAATCCCGCCACGGAATTTTTGGACCTGCAGCATTACCAAGATCCAGCTTATCAAGAGGGCCACGGCGACAAGCAATCCATATTCAGGAGACGTGCTGAGGCATTATGGTCTGAATCACAAGGAGGAAGGCTCCTTGACGCGGGTTGTTCCACTGGGAAGTTCTTGGAAGCTGCAAGAGAAAGAGGATTCGAGGTCGAAGGAATTGAGCCTTCGAAATACGGCGCAGAGGTTGCCTGCAAAAAGGGATTAAAAGTCCTATGCGGTCTTCTAAGCGATCTTAATGCCGGGGCCTATGACATCGTGACATCAAATCATGTACTTGAGCACATCGTTCAGCCTGTTGAGTTTATGAAAGAGATCAGGAGGGTGCTGAAGTCTGATGGATTTGCCTGCATTGAGGTCCCCGGTGAATTCGATAACCTTCCATATATGCTCAATAGTCTCATGGACACAATCAAAACAAGGAGTACATTCTCTCCGCATATAAATTACTTCGACATTATGTCGTTAAGGAATCTATTCCAAAAATCAGGACTTCACCTCTATAAATGGTATACATATACTCTGCCGATACATCCGGAGAAGTTCTCGGCTCGCCTGCGAATACTACCGAATAATCTTGTCCGATGTATTGCCGATGTGATCAAAAAAGGCCGGAATATTGTGTGCTATTTGAAAAGGAGCTGATGGATGGCATTAAAGCTGAATTCGGCAGAGGGGGCGCTGAGGGTGGCCATTCTCACAGGTCAATTGGTCAAGGGAGGCGCCGAGCGGGAGCTATATAGCTTCCTGAAGGGCTTCGATCGCTCCAGATTCTCCATACGATTAATCCTGCTCAATCCAGGTGGCTACTGGGTCGAGCCAATTCGCTCATTGGGGATAGAGGTCATCGAGCTTCCCGAGGCTGTTACCCGTATGCCGGGTAGGATCCTATACATCACGCGACTCCTCAAGAAGCTCAATTGCGACATCTGCCATTCGTGGAACTTCTATCCCACAATCTATGCCGGCGTCTGCGGCCGGCTGGCCGGTGTTCCAGTCAGATTAGGCTTCTTACAGGACCAACCGGAATACGTACTGGGCTCAATGGGTTGGAAGGCGAAGATAATTTTTCGTTGCGTTGACGCCTTTGTGGTCAATTCCGAGATCGCAACGAAAAGCGCTGCGCATTTGGGACTCGGAAAGGTAGCAATGTTCGTCGTTCACAATGCGGTTGAGGCGCCTGCTACAATCGATCGTGATTCATCCAAGAGATTCGTGAATGCGCAATGGGACATTCCTCTTGAGGCGCCCTTAATTGGTACGGTAGGACGGCTTGATCCCAAGAAGAACCATAAGATGCTAATCAAAGCAATTCAAAGAGCCTCGATTGAACACCCGAATCTATATGCGATGTTCGTTGGGGATGGCGCGCTAAGAGACGAGACCGAGGCGGCCGTGCGCGATGCGGGCCTTTCTGAAAGGGTGGTGTTCACGGGCACGCGAGATGATGTCAATGAGATTCTGCCAGCCTTCGATGTATTCTGCTCGAGTTCCACTAGCGAAGGTCTTGCAAACGCCATTCAGGAGGCGATGGCCGCAGGCGTTCCGGTCGTGGCGACAGATGTCGGAGGTATTCGCGAACTCATTGATGATGGCGAATCTGGCTTCATCGTGCCGTCGGAAGACACCGATGCGATGGTTCAAAGAGTTAAGATACTTCTTGGTTCAACCGAAACAAGGAATATGATTGGCATGGCCGGTCGCGAAAAGATGATGCGGGATTTCAGTATAGTCACAATGGTCGAAACGCTACAAAATGCGTATCTGAAAATGCTTACGGAGAAAGGACATAATGTCTAAACGAACCGGAGATAATGAGAAAGCGCCAAGAATCACGATCATTTGCGGCTATCCGCCTCCCTATGTCGGAATGCCAATATATGCCGAGCGCTTCTCTGCCTACCTTCTCAGGAACGGCTTCGACTGCAAGGTGATCAACATGAGCCCGGAGAAGCGACAATGCAAGGCTGATCACGTCCTAGCTCCTGCAGGAGGAAGATTTCTCAAGTATTTCTCCTCGATGTTGCTCTTGCTTTTCAATAGATCGGACTTGGTTCACATTAATGCATCAAGCAGCTGGAGTTTCTGGGGCAGTCTATCCCTTTGCGCGTTCTGCAGATTGCTGGGGAGGAAGGTCGTGCTATCTGTCCATGGGGGGTCTTTCCCAGGGAAGGTGAGGAAATATAATGCCATAGTGAGGCTTGCCGCCAGACTGGGTCTTGCATTTCCTCATCACCTCATCTGCATCAATGAAAAGATCAGAAAGGTTCTTGAGTCTCTTGGGATCTCGAGAGGCCGGACATCATTGATCCCTGTTTTCTGCCTCGCCTACCTTCCCCAGAGCATACCGCGAGCGGATATCTCGAGGAAAATACTCGAGTTCTGTGAATCGCACAGTCCTGTTATTGTAGCGGTACCTAGGCTGGAGATCCAATCATCAGGTGGGTGGCAAACGCCAATACTTGCCTTTCCGCTATTGAAGCAACGGCTTCCCGAGGTCGGAATGGTCATTGTGGGAAGCGGGGACAAAGAGAAAGATTGCCGCCAAATGATCATATCAAAGGGCCTTTCTGAAGACATATTTCTCGCTGTGGACGTTCCGCATCCCGAGGCTATAGCTATCTTCAAGGAGCTTGCGGACGTGTTAGTGAGACCAACTGGAAACGACGGCGATGCGTCGTTTGTTCGCGAGGGCTTAGCGCTCTGCAAACCAATGGTAGCTAGCGACACCGATTTTCGGCCGGATGGCGTGGTGCTTTTCAAAATAGGAGATGCGGAGGATCTCGCAGAGAAAGTGGAGTATGCTCTTGAGCACCGAGAAGAGATCCAATCGCGGTTAAAGGATTTCGAGCACCCGGATTATTTCGCGGAGACGGTGAAGGTCTATGAACGCGTGGCCAGATGCGCCCTCAGAAATGGTGAAGAGCCCAAATGAAAGTGGGCTCCGCACAAGAATCTGTGCGTAAGAATATTTGGTTGAGATGATGTAAGTGCACGTGCTAACACGTGTTCTCAGCGGAAATAAG
>JAFGIT010000085.1 GCA_016929465.1 Candidatus Coatesiibacteriota bacterium
CCCACGTGTCAACGTGGGGTAACGAGCCCTCGACGACCTCTACCTCCTCCCCGCGTCAATCGCGGAGCGATTGACGCGGGGAGGAGGTTTTGCTTTGGCTTCCGCGAATCCGTGGGTTTGGCCTTCGGCCTGCACTCCACGGCTAATCATACGATGCCCCGCTGGGGCATTGGCTAAGCAAACCAGATTAATTAGATGGTAATTCACTCAAATCAATACTGGCCCAAGATTAGCTACAATTTTGAGTCACACCCCACCGCCCGGGCCGGAGTTGCCATTCGATTGCATTGGCCATATATTTAGGTGTGTATGCCTATTGTATGACTGAAGATACTTGGATTCATCGAGTGGCTGATGCGGGGTATTGGGCCCCATCAAGAAAACACTTGACAAATAAGATCCCAGGGATTAACGTCTATACAGTGACTATAAGTTAAGGAGTTATCCCTTTAACCAGGGAGATTCGGAGGAGAAAGTTAAAAGGGTAGTAGGAACTCGCTAGATTAGCTGCTTCCTGCCTCCTTTTTCAAACCGACCCGTAAGGGTCAAGCTCCATTTATCTCCGCCGATGTCTCCCCGACATTTTGGAATATTTGGATTGAGATCGTCCATATATAAGATTGGGCCTATGCTACTCTCCACGGAGCTCGATTGCGCGAAATTCATAGACGTTCGACGCATCGAAGAGCTTTCTCAAGATAGAAATATAGAAAGAGAAGTATCCATAGGCCAATTTCAAGAAGCCAACCTGGATCAAATATTAGCATTTCAACATACTGCCTTAACAATAGAAGAACATGCTTATTTCAAGACTTCGCAGTCATTGCTCCCCGCGCCGTGTTCGGGGACCAAAGGACATTGTGACCTGAGAAGGAGGTGTCAGCCAGAGAAAATTTCGCGGCATTCCGAGGAGGACGGAATGTCATACATCGCTAACTGGGAGGGATGCGATGCAGGGATGATTCTGATGCCCTATGGCGAACATACAGTTCTATTTGACAGCGCGAATTGGAGTTTCGCGCTATTTTCTTAATTGGAGGAGAAGGTGATAATTAAGCGAGAGTTGATATTTGCTGTAGCATTGGTAACGACAATGCTGCTGATTTCAGTAGTCGGCGCTTTTGCCGCCGATGATGACGGTGTTCTTCACGTTCCTGCAGAGTATTCTACGATACAGAATGCCATTGGAACAGCTCAAACGGGGGAAGTCATCCTGGTGAGCGCCGGCACGTATGACGCAAGCACGGAGACGTTCCCAATCACCATCACACAAGGCGGTATCACGTTGCGCGGTGCGGGAATGGGCCTGACAATAATAGATGCGTCAAGCGCGAATCCGCGCAAACGAGTCATTAAAATGAGCGGAGTCGATCACGTCACACTTGTCGGCCTAACGATAACAGGTGGTCATGTCGTGGGTAGTGGCTATAGCGACTACGCCGGCTCAAATGGCGGAGGTATCTACGCCTATGACTGCGAGGATCTGTTGATCCAAGACTGCGAGATTACCAACAACTATGCCAAAGGTAGCTTTGCCTCTCGAGACGGAGAAGGGAATTTCGATTGGTATGGGCAATACGGAAGCGATGGCTCCAAGGCGTCTGCTCGTGCTGGCGGTGGTGGCCTATATTTGCGCTATTGCAAGGATACCACGGGTTCCGCAACCGTCACGATAGACCGATGCGTGATTCACGACAATAAAACAGGCATGGGTGGCGGTGGTGTATGCTCCAACTATGCGCCGGCTATCATCACTGATTGCTGTATCTACGGCAACAAAGCCTGCCAGGGGGCAGGTGTCTATTGGTTCGATTACGTGGTCAATGGAGCCAAAATCGAGCACATCCTGTTCAATGACCTGATCATCCTCAACGAGATTTGTCTTCCCGCATATTGGGGTAAATATGAGAAACTCGCTGGCTCCGAATGGACCGCTGGCGAGGGAGCCGGGCTTTACATGTCGAATTGGGGCCTTGGCCAGAAGTTCCGCATTTACAACGCTACGATCGCTGACAACGACGGCTATCATGGCTACTGCTCTGAAACCCAGAAGAACTACGACCACGGCGGATATGAAGTGTATATCAGCCATAGTTGCTCTAACGCTGACCTCAAAGGGGCCAATAATATCTTCTGGCCCAACGAGAATGATGACAAGGGCTATTATGACAACGGCTATGATGGCAAGTCGGACATGTCCTATTCCGACATATATTGGAAGAATAGCTGCGGCAACGAGCAGATATATCCGGGAAAGACTGCCTATGCCCCCAACTACAACATATTAGAGGTCCCGCAGTTCGATTATTACGGCGAATACAGCGTAATATGCCAGCGCTATTTCTTGCAGCGCTCGAGCGATGCCGTCGATACCGGCACATCTGGCCCAAGAGCCTATACTCCTGAGGTCATCTGTGGAAGCACGAATAATGCCTATACTACGGATGTGCGAGGCTATTATGACGGCTCGAATAAGCCTTCAACAGAATATGAGGGTGGTGGCGATTTGATGGACATGGGCTTCCATCATCGAACAGACAGCTGCAGCTACATTGAGCTCACTTCGTTTGAGGCCAAAGCATCCCCGGACGGCGTGGTTCTGAATTGGGAGACTGGCGTTGAGCTGGATAACGCAGGATTTGCGATATACCGCACTGTATCGGGCGAAGGGAATTACAGATGCATCAGCGGGTTAATCCCAGCTGAAGGCTCTGCCAGTTCCGGTGCCTCCTACGCCTTTGTTGATGAGGATGTGAATATGGGCGTCTCCTACGAGTATTGGCTCGTCGATATCGAAACGACCGGTAAATGGACGGCGCACGGGCCTGTGTCCGCGAGGATGCCCATGCTTTTGACACCAATAATGAGTGAATTCATCAATAGATAAGACAAGGATTAAAAAAAGGGAGCGATAGATGAAGAAGGAAATCTATGAGGCGCCAAAGGTCTTAACTTTTGGCGAGAGAACGCTGAGCTCTATTCTCGGCCCTAGCCTTTCATGCACGGGCTTCGGTGGGTCTGGATCCTGCTGAGCTCTACAGATGGTAGATATTCATCGCTCTTATGATGAATGGGAGGTGATGCGAATTTAGGAAATGGGACTTTTCGAGTATTTGCAAGGGGATGAGGCGAAGTAGCGGAAAGGTCTGGAAACGAATCAGATCGCAAAAGGTATAATCTCGGGAAGAGAGGTGATATTGAGAAATAATTTTCGGAGTATGGTTCTGACATGGAGGAAGATGAACCAGAACTTGAAATCAAAAATGGAGAAGAATGTGTTACGAAGACAATTTCTAATTATGCTGCTATGCGTCGCAATGACGTTGCTGACATTTGGGTTAGCGAATGCCACCGACTACTATGTCAAGGCCGGAACGGCGGGCAACGATTCGAATGCGGGCACAGCCGCCGCACCATGGAAGACAATTACGCGCGCGCTTAGTCAAGACACGGGAACTTGGACTCCCGTAATAGCAGATGGCGACACAATCTACGTGCTGCCTGGGACATACGATACCGCAAATGGCGAGACGTTTCCGCTGAGCATCCTAAATCAGATTACATTGATCGGGGCAGGTGCGCCGGTTCTAGCGAAGACGGTTGATGCCAGTAGTTCTGGTAAACGTGTGTTTCAGGTTGTAGGCATAGATAATGTCAAGATCGCGTTCCTGGAGATCTGTAATGGCACCGCAAATGCTATCGCTCCTGGCAATAAAGGAGGCGGCATTTACATTGATGGCTGTATGGACATCGAGGTCGCGGACTGCGAGTTTCATAACAACTATGCATCCAATTCCGGTGGTGCCATCTGGGTCGGTAGGAGCTCGGGCAAACTCCACCAAAACGTCATCTGGGAGAATGATGCCGATGATAACTGTGGTGGTGGCATTTATATCTGGGCGCCGACCAATGAAGACTGCTCCCCACAAACTGGCAGTAATAGCCCTCTAGTGGTTCGGGATAACTGCCTTTATGATAACACCTGTGGCGATAGCGGCGCCGGTGTTTATTTCAAAAGCGACGACACCCAATATTACTATGCTGATTGTCAGGGATATGGCGGTGGAGATGGTACGTGGTTCTTTAACAACCTGGTGTTTGAGAACGCGGCTGGTAGCGACGACGCCGGTGGCCTTCAGATTGGTGTAGACGATGATGGACGGTGCGCCATAGTCACAGTAGACAATAACACTATTGCACACAACACGTACTATGGCCTGTATGCAGAGGATCACTGTTGTACGGATGGTAAGAACAATATTATCTGGGGCAATGGCCCAGCTGATAGAGACGATGTCGGTTCTTCTGAGGGCCACATACTCAACATCATCTACTCAGACATATACACTGTAGCTACTGGGGCTGGTTCCGACTACAATACAGGAAACGGCAACATCGACGTTGATCCACTGTGGACATCATTAGGCGTTGGCGGCATGCCGTGCGATGGGTACTTCCTGATGCATACAAGTCCCTGTATAGATACCGGTACAGGAAATGCGAATGATGCCGACAAATATGGTGAAGACCCATCGTGGACAAACACCCGATTCTACGCCGAGACTGACCGTCTGGATGTGAATGTTGTCGATATGGGCCATCATTACAAGAAGTATGGTGGCTCCTACATCGAGCTGGCTTCGTTCAGCGTTGATGCTGATTTCAACAAGGTGGTCGTGAAGTGGGAGACCGCTACCGAGATCGACAATGCGGGCTTCTTGGTTTATCGCTGTGACGATGAAGCGAGTGGATGCCACAAGGTAAGTGATTTCATCTCCGCAAACGGTAACGCCGCGGGCGGCGCAACCTACTCCTTCACTGACACTGATGTGAAGGCGGGCGAGACGTATTACTACTACCTGGTGGATATTGATACGGATGGCACGTGGACAGCACATGGTCCGACGGTCGCTACGCTGCCGATTCGCCTGGATCTCGCGGAGCCTGTTCGGGGTCTTCTCGTCAACCAAAAACCAGATGCCCGATAGGATGGAGAGGATAACCATGGAAAAAACATACGAAGCACCAAGAGTTATCACGCTGGATAATGAGACGCTAACTAGCGTGCTCGGACCCAGCCTGTCCTGCACGGGTTTTGGCGGGTCTGGAACCTGCTAAGCTTAACACCAAGAAGATTAATTCATCTGGGGGTACCGCAGATGCACTAGCACCCAGGTGCGGTCGAGAGGCGGGGCTTAGCGGCTCCGCCTCGACACCTTAACCGCACCGCGGGGAAGGAAGAGACAGCCGAGGTCATTATCTCTGGGAGGGGAAGTATTGACCTTCTATTGCAGATAAGCTCTGTGAGGCAGTTTGCTTGCTGCAGGGCAAAGGTACTCAAGCAGATGCTTTTGGAGAGAGAGATGCGTTCATCGGTGGAATTAAGGCTGGCACTGGCCACTATCGCCGTCGCTCTGGCGATCCTGGTCACCGGAGCCATCGCTGACCACATCTATTTCAACCAGGAACTTGATGGTCGAATGGGCATGGGTGATGAATGGAGTGCGAAAGGTGCAAATGTCATTGGATCACCAATTAGCGCCGCAATTCTTGATGAGATTATTCCGCATCATGATTTCAATCAAACATATAACAATATGTAAGTCCAAGGGACCATTCGTATGAATAATATATATGAAGTTCCAAGAGTGATTACCCTTGACAACACCGCCCTGACGAACCTGTTGGGTGCTAACGTCTCCCACACGGTCTTCGGTGGCGCTGCGATCTGTTAGAGATAGCACTTATTTATATAGATTCTTAGAGAATACCGAGGGTAAGGAGGCGGAATTATCCGTAAAGAAGCCTCAGTGAATTCCTGGAGGAGATGAATATTCACGAGGTGATTGAGATCGCGATGTTGAATGGTGTGTCGCGACTTCCCTATTTGGTGTTAAAGGCGGATGCCCTGGCAGATATTATTGATCACAACGACACTTGCCTGGGTATCAATTTACGGATGCTGACGGAGGTATAGCATGCGTATGCGGAGAGATTTCAAACTAACGATTGCGGCGCTGCTATTGTTTTTCGCTGTGGCGGTTGTTGTCGCGTGGGCAGACCAGCTCTATTACGTCGATGTTGAAAAAGGCACGGATGCGAACGGCTACGGGGCTTCGCCTGGTTACGGTGCCTGGAAGAGCATCACCTATGCTCTTGCCCATGTGGCAGGGTCGGAGACAGACCCAGTGGAACTTCTCATAGCGAGGGGGACTTACGATAGCAGTATTGAGAGTTTCCCATTGTCGATGGAAAGCTATGTCTCATTGTATGGGATACATCCGAGCTCGGTGACAATAGACGCTGGGGGCAGCAGCAAGCGAGCGTTGTTTTCTGATGGCGCTGTAGATGTGACGGTAAGTGGTCTTACAATTGAGAATGGCGACGGGGGCGCACCCATTAACGAATATACGAGAGGGGGCGCTGTATATTGCCTTGACTCCTCTTTGGAGTTTGTCTATTGCAGGATTCTTAATTCCAGCGCGGATTACGGCGGCGGCATATACACGAATAGCGAAACGCATATCAAATTCGTGGAATGTGAGATCGCCAACAACTCGGCCACGATCGATGGGGGCGGTATCTACACCGACCACTCCTATGTGACTATCTGGGATACCGTGATTGCTGATAACACCGCAGATAACGATGGCGGCGGTATGTTCTTCGATAACAACCTGAGCATTGAGATCTGGAACTGCCTGATCATTCGCAATAAAGCAGGTGTAGGCGAAAATCCACCGCCCTATGGCGATGGAGAAGGAGGGGGCGTCTATGTCAATGGCAAGAGCACAAATGAGAGTGAGCCCTTATTCATAAACTGCACATTCTCGCTCAATGAGGCCGGTGCTTTTGGCGGTGCTATAGCTCTCGGGTCCTATGCCAAGCCCAGGATCGTGAACTCGATTCTTTGGGGCGATAAAAGCCACAAATTATATGATGGAAAATACTATAACGAGATCTACAACGCCCAGAATAACAATTCGATTTGCGTGACATATTCTGACGTCGATCAGGATGGCTACCTTCCGTCTGGAGGTCAAACGCAGGGCTGTAATCTAGGAAATATTCGCCAAGATCCTCTATTCGACCCGTATGGAGGCTACGAAGATTTCTTCCTGTCTCAGGGCAGTAAACCAAAGAGCCCATGTGTTGATACGGGTGACAACGATTGGGAATGGTACGGTGGATGCCATAACCATAAATACACCACAGATCCATCAGATCACCTTGATATGAGCAGCTGTACCGACCAAGACAAAGTTGATATGGGATACCACTATAAGACCTATGGTATGAGCTATATTGAGTTAGCTTTGTTCAGTGTTGATGTTGATTTCAATAGGGTGGTCCTCAAGTGGGAGACTGCTACCGAGATAGACAACGCGGGCTTCTTAGTCTATCGCCGCGAAAATGAGGCAAGTGAATACCAGAGGGTGAGCTCATTCATCCCTGCGGCTGGCGCCGCGGCTAACGGAGCATCGTATTCCTTTACCGATGCCAACGTGAAAGTCGGCGAGACCTATTACTATTACCTTGTTGATATCGACACCAGCGGGAAGTGGACGGCACATGGCCCTGTACCTGCCGGGTTGCCGGGGCGTCTCGAGTTTATCGGGCCTGTTCATAGCCTTATCGTGAACCAAAGACCAAGTGCACGATAGTACGGAGAGGATGGCCATGGAAAAAACAAACGAAGCACCAAGAGTTCTCACACTGGATAACGACGCGTTAATCAGCGTGCTTGGGCCCAGCCTGTCCTGCACGGGCTTTGGCGATTCCTCAACCTGCTAGAGAATGATAACCGGTCCGTGATTTGCGGACCTATGACCGGGGGAGATAGATTTGGGACATCGGTCCCAATAATTATCGAAATAGGGATAATTGGGGCGGCAAAGGGCCGTCCCAATTTCATAGTATTGATGCGTTGAATTGGATTAAGAATGAGGCTATCAGGCGCCGACTATGTAACTCTGGATAGCGATGTGTTGGGCACCGCGTCAAGCCCAGCCTTTCCTGCACGGAATGCGGCGGCTTTTGCTGACGCAGCGGACACCGATGAAGAAGGGCGCCGATGTCAAACAGAAGGGGCGGGATTTATCCTGCCCTTTCTGCTTTTTTACCTACAGCGATCCTGAAAGGACGAATTCAAAGGGATGGGGGATGGGGGATGGGGCATGAAAAAAGGGGCTGCAATCCGAATGGACCGCAGCCCCGTCTGTTGGGTTATTTATTCAATGAGTGAATATTATCTCGCCAGTCTAACCTGATTGCCTGTATGGTCTCTAACCGTCCGGTCTCTCTGAGGCTCGGTCGCCTCGAGGTTAATGCGTGCACTTACGGGACCATGCGCGGTCCAAGTTCCGCTTGTGTCGATATCGACGAGCCAATACTGGTAGGTCACACCAGCCTCAACATCGTCATCGACGAATCTATATGACGCACCTGCTGATGCGCTGCCTTCTGCGCCGATCAGTCGGCTTATCGCCTTTCTCTCGGTTCCGTCAGAGCGATATATGATGAACCCGGCGTTGTCGATCTCAGCACCCGTCTCCCAGGTCAGCACGATGTTGCTCCCGCTAGCATTCGCCTCGAAGTTCTCGAGGCGGATGTAGGTGTTGGCCTCGCCGACCAGCCTTGTGTGCGGGCAGCCGTAGAGGTTGAATGCGAAATAGCTGTGATAGGAATAGGAGTCGCTTGCGTAGCTGGAGCTGCCGGAACTGAGATAGGCCTTCGCGTCACAGAGCGCCCTCGCATTGAGGCATGAACCATCTGAAGCGTCGTAGTTGCTTATTCCCTGGCCGTAATAGAAAGCCAGGTCTTCTGAACAGCCATACCTGCGCTGGCATGTGCCCTCGCCGTCATAGTCGGTGTCCCAACCCCAGGCCACCGCGGAGGCAGAGCACGTGGAAACTGCCCCATTCTTCAGAAGGGAGTATCCCAGATTAATCGTGCTCGACGGCAGACCATTCGAGCAGCTGATCTGGAAGGTGAATGCTGGATGGCTGTCATCCAGATTCGGGCACCAACCGGAGTAGAACATATAGCCGTCGCTGCAAGAAGACCCGTAACCTACCGCTGTAAGTGAAGCATTCCCATGACCGTACCACCACACCATGCCGTACGGGTGGTCCTTCCATCTGTTGTAGGCCGTGCCGCCGGATGAACTGGTGCTGGGACTCCCTACAAGTAGTTCATCGTATGGGTAGTCACTGGTGCAGCCAGTGGCCTTGTCTTGATATGTCTCATAGTATGAGAAACCTCTGCTGTCGAGATATTCTGACTTCATGCACTGGGCGATGTGCGATGGGTCCTGAGTTGCCCATGGGAACGAGAGCGGGAACAGCACTTGTTTACGCCAGCCGAGATCGCCGCTCGCCGTATCGTAGTCGATCTCCTTCTGGATTATCCCGTCGAGGGTCGAGTAGGCTGCGTTATACACCGGGATACGGGCTGGGAAGACCTCGGCGTAGAAGTCGGGCTCGTCCTGACCGTTTTCACCATAGGTCGCGTCACCGTCGGAATCCCAATCGCCGGTCAAATCCGCGAAGTAATAGTCTGTGGGGACAGAATATCCCGTCCCAGGGTAGCACGTCTTCATCGGCAGATCGCCGCTTGTGCGCGGGTCGCCTATGAGCAGGACATAGACTATCCCGTATCCGTTCGGCGGCTCGAGGTAGTTGTCCTGGAGCCACTTCCTGATCTTGTCGTCAGTTCCATTCGGGGCCTGACCGGTCTTCGCATTATAACCGCCTGCCGCATCGCCGTCTTCGTAGCTGTGGCTTTCCGTCACTATTAGCACTCTGAAGCCGAGGTTATCTTGCAGGTGCGTCTTCAGGTCCGAGACCTTGCTGCTGCCTTGCAGAATCGCCTCGGTCGTGATGATCACGTAGTTGAAGGTGTCCTCGTCATCGGCGGGCACGGAATTCACCGCGTTCGGGGTGTACCAATCCGAGGCACTGCTGTAGTTGACCAACATTTGTGCAGCCTTGCGATCCATGACGCTGTCGCGGAGCGAATTCTCATCCAACAGGTTCGCATCCCGACTGAACTCGATCTTGATGGTGACCGCGTCGCAGAGCCGAAGCTGCCGCTGCACCGGGTTGAATCTGAAGGGGAAGAACGCGATCTGAGCGAACTTCCACTTGCGCATCTGGCAGGTCTTGGCGATCTCGACGTAGGCACTCGGCACGAAAGCATCACGTCCATAGATGTCCATGTCCTTGCCATCGACGATGTTCGTCGCATCGCCCCACTCGAAGCCCGAGCTGCCGTCTAGCTTGCCGACTGGCGGCGTGGGAGCTATATCAAAGACGCCAGATAGCGCGGATTCCGTGATTTCGACGATTGAGAGTCTGATCGAATCCAGGACGACATCTGGAGGTAGTGCCACATTATAGACCTTGTGCGGAAGCATCGGCGAACCGGGTGACGCCGCTATGCTTGCATCTTCTATGTGGATGACCTCGCCGTCCTCTAAATCCTCGACCGTGTATTCCCCTGCCGTTAGTTCAACGATGATCTCGTCAGCCCTTGCCAACGCGCAGGTCAAGAGGATCCCCATGATCAGAATTATATGTTTACCTACTCGCATCAGTGCTCTCCTATTGGGTTGGTTCGTGCGGCACAAAATCCGGGGCCGCATTTGGCTCATCTCCGCAATCGCTAGCAGCTCGCCGAGCCACCGAATCCAGTGCAGGAGAGAGAGGGGCCCAGCACGGACATGATATGCTGCGAACCCAGTGTGGTTACCTTCGGCGCTTCGTAGGTGCTTGTTGTGGCTTTCATTCGTTCTTCCTTTCCTCGCGGCTTGTTTTGGGCTTTGCCCTTTTCGTTTGCACTCACGCCGGTAGGTGGGAATCAGGTTGTGAAGCTGTGAGTTCCAGCCGCCCTCTTTCTCGTTGAGACTCACGGCCCTCTCGGTTCCGCTTGGCCCTACCGATATGATATGACCAATAAATCCGCTAGTGTCAAGTTTGGTCGGATTCACGCGTTGTGGGCAGCCCATTTTGGGAGTGCGGTGATCTAGCACCGCGCCACAGGAGATCCTGAATAATGCTGAGACAATGCTCCATTCGGGATTTATGTCCTCCAATGCCGCGAGTTCCGAAAGGGATCGACTATCGCAAAAGGCCGCGCCAGGTCGCGGCAAAGCAAAGCGGTGCCGGGTCACCGCACTCCACATCACAATCAACAAAAGAAAAAGGGCCACGATCCGAATGGACCGCGGCCCTAATTTTTCTGATTATGTCTCTATCGTGCTGTTCTATCTTGCCAGCGCGGCCCCTTCGTTCACTCGCTCTATCAGCCGGTTGCGAATTCGCTCACGAGGTGAATCCGAGCTGATGCTTCCGCGGACCGGACCATGAGAAGTCCAGGTTCCGTTTGTGTCTATGTCAATGAGCCAATACTGGTAGGTTTTACCGGCCTCGACACTGCTATCGACGAACCTGTAGGAGGCGCCTGACGTAGCGCTGCCCTCTGCGGGGATCAGTCTGCTAATAGCCTTCCGCTCCTCGCCATCGAACCGGTAGAGCAAGAAGCCCGCGTTGTCGATCTCCGCGCCCGTCTCCCAGGTCAGCACGATGTTGCGACCTCTGGCATGAGCCTCGAAGCTCTCAAGACGGATGTAGGTGTTTGTATCCGCATCGTAGAGCCTTGTGTGTGGGCATCCATATAGATTGTAAACATAGTAGTTGTGCCATGCTGCCGCGTCCGAATCATAGCCACTGAGATAGGCATTGGCGTCATAGAAAGCTTCCGCACAACGGGCGTATTTCCCTGCTGTACCATAGTTATCATCGGTTAGATACTTCGCATACCAGTAGCCAATATCCTGGGAACCTCCCCATTTACGCTCGCAGCCGTATTCATCATAGTGCCCATAGGTACCAAGAGATGACTCTGCCGCGCTTCCGGTGCAGATCGCACCATTTTTCAGGAGAGAATAGCCCAGATTCGTCGAGTAGTAGGGACTACCGTTTAGACAGCTAATCTGGAATGTGAAAGCAGGATGACTGTCGTCCAGATCTCCGCAGTAGCTGCTCAGGAAGAGGTAACCATCGTAGCAATCATAGGTAGAATCGTGATTGCCGACCACCGTGACATTATAGTTGCCATGGCCAAACCACCAGACGAGGCCATATTCATGATTTTTCCATCTTTCAACCACGCTGCCGCTGCCACTGGGGCCTCCATGCAGTACCTCATCCCAGGCATAGTCGCTCGAGCAGTAGGTCGCATGTCCATCCTGATACATCTCGTAGTAATCGAATCCCCTGCTATTCATATACTGCGTCTTCATGCAGTGTGAGTAGTGTGAGGGATCGGTGCCATCCCATGGGAATGACAGCGGGAAAAGCGTTCTCTTCCGCCAATTTAGATCGCCACTTGCTGTATCGTAGGCTATTTCCTTCTCAATAATAGAATCGAGAGTGCTATAAGCCTGGTCGTATACAGGGATCCGGGCCACATAAACCTCAGGGTCAAAATCGACGTTATCATAGCCATACATACCATAGTATCCATCGCCACTAGAATCCCAGTCGCCAGTAAGGTCTGCGTAGTAGTAGTCAGTCGGAATTACGTAGTAATAATAATTCCCGCCAGACTGATAATAGGTGCCAGGTATGCACTCCTTCATTGGCACGTCGCCGTTATCGGGATTTGGATTACCTATGAGCAGAACGAGCTCAATCCCGTAGCCTCTCGGCGGCGCCGCGTAATTGTCTATGAGCCAACCTCTTATGTCTTCAGCATTTGCAGAGCCGTAGCCCCCTGCTGCGCCGCCATCGCCATAGCTATTCCTCTCGGTTACGATTAGAACGCTGTAGCCTATATTCGTGAGATGAGTCTTGAGAGCCTCGATGGAGGTGTAGCTGCCTCCTCCGCTCGTATCGTATATGGCCTCTGTGGTGATTATGACATAATTGAATGTGTCGTCCAAAGGAACAAACCTGCTGCTGGTCGTATACCATTCGCGCGCCTCGCCAAAATTAATGAATTTCTGAGAGGCTTTCCCATCCATGACAGTGTCCGCAAGTAGCTCGGCGTCGAATGAGTCTGGTTCTCGCTCATATTTGATATTGAGTGAAATCCCGTCACAGAAGCGAAGCTCTCTTGTTACTGGATTCCAATTGAATGGCTGATAGGCGACCTCAACATACTTCCACTTCCTCATCTGACTAGTCCCCAGAACTGAGGCTGGATCGGCCGGAATGAAGGTATCGCTGCTATAGATGTCCAAGTCCTTTCCATCGACGATATTTGTCGCATCCCCCCACATCTTTTCGTTTCTGCCGTCCTTGGGGTCGATCATCGGTGGATTCGGTGCGATGTCATATACGCTGGGAAGCGTCGTTTCGCTTTTTTCGATGACTGATGCTGCAATCGAATCCCAAACTACATCAGGTGGGAGTGCAACATAATATGTTCTGGTTGGCAGCATCGGCGCGCCTGGCGAGCCGCCCTGGCCGAAACCGCCCATGCTAATGATCTCGCCGTTCTCGACGTCCTCAATCGTGTAGTCGCCGGCGGTGAACTCGACAATTATCTTGTCGGCTGCAGCCCAGCTGGCCAACACGAGGAGGGCTATGATTAGAATTGTTATTCGGATTTTCAATTTATCCTCCTTCAACAGAAGTGCGATGGAAGTGTATCCGTCTTCCCATCGCCGTTCCCCAGGGCAGGCATTTATTGAATTTCGGGTGAGTTCAGCATAAATGCTAGTCCTGGTCTTGCATTAAGCAGTCATCGTTATTAGCAGTTTGCGGAGCCGCCGAAGCCCGTGCACGAAAGCGATGGACCCAGCACAGACATGATGTTTGTCGAGCTGAGGATCTTGATTGTCGGTCTCTCGTAGGTGTTTCTCTTCGATGCCATTTTTCTCTCCTTCTGCGTTTAGCACCTTCGGGCAATGCCCGTTACCTAAAGATCTTACGCGGCTTAGGTGGCGAGGAAGCCTGGGAGGCTGTGAAGCAAAATGGTGGTACCTTCCAATTAAGGTTCACGGCCCTCAAAAGCTCGCCCATCCTTGCCGTCCTGCTATATTTTTACTTATTTTTGGGAAATCGTCAAATATTGGCTCCTGAAGGGAGCTGCAAAGGGATGGGGGATGGGGGATGGTCTGGAAGGATGAAGGCGGAAGGATGAGGGATGAAGTGATATGAGGACGTGCTAGGGGAGTCGTTTGATGAGGGCGGCTCGGGGGTGGCCGGATAGGTCGGGAATGAATATTGGTTCGGTGAGGGTGGCGCTGTGGGCGTGCCAGATGGCGGTTATGTTGGGGGGCATGTCGGGTGCGATCTCGAAGATCAATGCAGCATTCGGGGCGAGGAATGCAGCAGCCAATTGCATTAGCCGGGGGTAGTAATCGAGCCCATCGGGACCCCCGTAGAGCGCTATCGAGGGCTCATAATCTCTTACCTCCGGCTGCAGGTGCTTAAGCTCTTCGCTGGAAATATATGGAGGATTGCTTACGATAAGATCGACGTTCCCACCGAGAGACTTCAGAGAGAGCGGTTCTGCCATGTCGCACCGTATGAGGAATATGCTGTCCGTAAGATTTTCACGAGCCGAGTTGGCCCTTGCCGCTCTTACTGCCTCGGGCGAAATGTCGGTTGCGATTATCCTGCATTTTCCCTTCAGCTCAGTGGCGATGGCGATCGCGATTGCCCCTGAACCTGTGCCAATATCCAATATAGTCGAGACCGAGCCTCCTCTCGCGTTGATTCTCTCTTTGGTCAGGTGCACCATAGCAGCCTCGACGAGCGTCTCCGTTTCGGGGCGAGGTATGAGCACGCCGGGAGACATGGCGAGACCGATTGACCAGAACTCGCGGTGTCCTATTATATATTGGACCGGCTCTCTGCTTATCCTGCGGGAGGTCAGCTCGCTGAGTTTTTCCAACTGAGGCTCGGTAAGCATCTCGTCGTGCATCAAGGAGAGTCTATCTCGTTCTACACTCATGCAGTGAGCAAGGAGCAGTTCAGCGTCAAGCCGCGGTGTGGCCACCCCCGCGTCAGATAGCTCCTTAGTGACCGTTCTTAAACTCTCTCCGACTCTCACTATCCCAGGCTCCCTGAATCCATGTCACCATCTGCTGACTGTGTTGTTATACTCACACCTACTGCAGATCGATCCGGGCATTGTACTTCTTTGCCTTTCTCTTTTTGACCTTGCAAACGATAAATCGTATGGTATAAAGTGCTTCTTTCGCCTGCAAAATAGCAGGAAATGGCCAAAAGGTAACCTAAACCGGAAAATTGAGGAACATTATGGCTGAGATTATTTTATCTTTGAACTGTGGCAGCTCTTCGGCGAAATACCAGGTCTATCACTGGGAAGAGAAGAAGATCATGGCGAAGGGCATCGTCGAGCGAGTTACAATCGGCGACTCGTTTATCAAGCACGAGGTCCCAGGCAGAGATGAATTTGTCGAGCACCGCGAGTGCCCGAATCATAAGAATGCGCTCGCGTTGATAATAGAGATACTAACCCGCAAAGGACCCGGGGTTCTTGACGACATTTCTGAGATAAGTGCTGTCGGTCACAGGGTGGTCCACGGTGGTGAAAAGTTCGCGAAGTCAGTTCGCATCACCGAGGAATCTCTGAAGACTTTCAAGGACCTCTGTCCTCTGGCTCCGCTGCACAATCCACCGAACATTCAGGGAATCGAGGCCGCGATGGAGGTCCTTCCAGATGTTCCGCACATCGCGGTTATGGATACCGCCTTTTTGCAGACGATGCCTGCAACGAGCTACATCTACGCAGTGCCTTACGAGTGG
This sequence comes from Candidatus Coatesiibacteriota bacterium, assembly GCA_016929465.1. Classification (GTDB taxonomy): domain Bacteria; phylum B130-G9; class B130-G9; order B130-G9; family B130-G9; genus JAFGIT01. The sequence continues at coordinate 15,786 of JAFGIT010000085.1, forward strand.
TATGAGAAGTACGGCGTGCGGCGCTATGGTTTTCATGGAACTTCTCACCTATATGTATCGAAGCGCGCGGCGGTAATGTTGAAGAAGGGCCCGTTCGAATGCAACCTGATCACCTGCCACATCGGAAATGGTGTCAGCTTCACGGCGATCAAAAATGGCGTTGCGTTCGACCACTCGATGGGGCTGACCCCGCTCGAAGGCCTCGTCATGGGAACCAGGAGTGGTGACCTGGATCCGGCCATCATCCCATTCATCTGTGGCAAGACCGGCATGAGCGTTGATGATGTCGAGAAGGTCCTGAATAAGAAGAGTGGGCTCCTCGGGATTACCGGGAAGTTCACTGACCGTCGCGACATCCTGAAGGCCGCCGATGAGGGCGACAAGCGGGCGAAGCTCGCGATCGAGATCGAGGCCTATCGCATACGGAAGTACATCGGTGCCTACTATGCAGCGCTCGGTCGTCTGGACGCGGTCGTCTTTACGGCTGGCGTAGGCGAGATGAGCCCCGAGATTCGCGGCATGGCACTCGAGGGTATGGAGCCAATGGGCATCAAGATCGACAAGGAGCGCAACGAAGCAGCTCACACGAGGAATAAAGAGCTCGTAATAAGCGCTGATGATTCGAAGGTCAAGGTGCTCGTTATCCCCACGGATGAGGAGTACGTCTTCACCGCGGATGTGGTTGCGATTCTCGAGGATCGGTATGATATTCACACCAACTTCGAATACTCTTTCCAGCGTCCCGATTACGTGAATAAGATGCGTGAAGAGGCATACGCGAAGGAGCTCGAGGCGAGTAAAGGCTAGAATCGGCATCGATTCAGTTTAGGTTTCATCCCGATTCCGCGTTCGGTGCTCGAGGCTCTCGGACGCCGCACCTTAGTTCCGCGTCGATGGGAGAGGCTGCGCAGGTCGAATCAGCGTTTCGACAGGGAATCGGGAGCTCGAAACCAGTATCTCGCTTGACAGATTCACACCTTCGGTATTATGTTTGTTTCCGATGGGCCTATAGCTCAGGTGGTTAGAGCGCGCGCCTGATAAGTGCGAGGTCCCTGGTTCGAGTCCAGGTAGGCCCAAAATCAAATTCCAAGTGCTTTGGATTTGAGCGAGAAATTATGGGGGTGTAGCTCAGTTGGGAGAGCACCTGCTTTGCACGCAGGGGGTCAGCGGTTCGAATCCGCTCATCTCCATTTCCTTCCTCAGGGCATCTTCCCTCTAGTCCGAGATTTCGGACGGTGGCAGTGATTCCGCGAGAATCGCCCTATTTCCAGCTTTCTTCTTCGCCGCGTTCAGCGCCTTATGGGCAAGGGCCATCAGGTCCTTGTGATTGTCGGCATCGTCCGGGAAGGTCGCGAGACCGAAGCTTGCGGTTATCTCCTGATCGA
>JAFGIT010000086.1 GCA_016929465.1 Candidatus Coatesiibacteriota bacterium
AGGCAGCCAGGCGTGGACATTGCCGGTCCTGAAGGGATCGTGCTGGAACGTCCGCCAGGCGAGGTCGGGATTGACCAGGCTTTCATTCCTCGATACGTGGAGGCAATGGGCCATGCCCTGAATGGCGAGCGCAATTTCTAGAGCACCGTCCCCATCGATGTCGTCAACCGTCGGCATATTCACCAGGCTGCGGTCGAGTATGACCGGCCAACCGGATGTGGCCTCGCCATCGGCCTCAAAAGACCAGAGATACGAGATTGACGGGTCTTCAGGGGTGTCTCCGCCAATCCAGCCAGGGGCGAGGACCTCCAGTCCGCCGTCATAGTCGATATCGACGATTGCGGGATATGAAGGTTTAAATATCGCCTTGAAAGGGAAACCGCCTGCGCGCAGCTCCTTCGGCCAGCCGACCGGCACCGTGCCGTCATCCTTGACGATCCAGAGCTTGCCCACGTCGGTCCAAATCGCGATCTCCCTGTGACCGTCGCCATCGAGGTCGCCGATCGCTGGGGTGGATCGGACCGATTCGAAGAACATCCCATCATCTTCCATATAAAATGGGAAGCCGGGAAGTATATTGCCCTCATGGTCGAGAACGTAGAGCGTAGCCCTGAGCGTGTTTGTGAGGAAAATAATCTCGAGGTCGAAGTCGCCGTCGAGGTCACAAAGCACCGGTGCTGACGTCACCTCTGCAACATAGACTTCTTCGCCCGTCGGTCTGGTTCCGATTTCATTGGGAAAGCCCCACGTCATTGCCCTGCCAACAAGCCTTGGCCATCCTGTCTTTATCGTTCCGTCCGCGTTCAGGGCATACATAAAGCCCCCAGAGAGGTAGGCCAAGATATCCAATGAGCCGTCATTGTCGATATCTCCCAAGGCTACCGACCCGCCAAAACCGTCTGTGGGTATAGTCTTCAGATCAACCGGCCATCCGTCGAGATCTTGGCCGTCAATCTTGCACGCATAGAGCTTTCCATTCCTCGAGCCATAGATGATCTCCGGCAATCCGTCGCCGTCGAGGTCGCCCATCGAAGGCGCGGCATATACATACCGCTTGTCGCCTTCATCGAGCAAAAGCGGCCATCCCGGCAGCGACATGCCCTTATTCGTGAAGCCATACAACTTGCGGTCGGTCGAGAGGTTGTTAATGGACGAACCGACTATAATCTCTGGAGTTCCGTCGCCATTCAGATCGCCAACGGCCGGACTGGAACAAGCGGAATCGTCTATCAGGATGGGGAAGCCGCTTATAAGCTGACCATTCGGGCTAATAGCCCACAGGGCGTCGCGGATGTAGTTCATGTAGCACGTCGGATTCGATGGCGCGCCGACGATCATCTCCAACTGGCCGTCCCCATCGAGGTCCACCAATGCAGGCCTGCAGCAGGTAAGATCGGAACCGATCATCTTCGGCCATCCCGCCATCTCGATGGCAACCGTCGAGACTATTGGAGACAGGGGTCGGGGCGCGATAGAGTACTGGCTCCTCTGGCCTATCGGTAGGCGATTCCAACAGCATTCGCAGGGCGAGAATTGAAGGATGATCAAGCCGCACAGTGCAACTATCGATACGCTAGTTCTAAGCCTTATTGCTTGACAAGGCGATTTCACAGCTCACTCCCCTTGCTCATATTCATAGATGATTACATTCGGAGAATCCGCTTCAGGATTCAGCAAGTCGACCGATACTTTCATTGAGACTGCGAGGAAATCTTCCCTGGAATCGCCATCGAAGTCTCCGACCCGATTGACACAAGCTCCCAGCCGATAGTCGTAAGTGGGCCCCGTGTCAAAGGCGTCAGCAATTCCATCCGGGATCCCTCGACCACCGAGATAGAGGTAAATACGGCCGTTTGCCTCAAATGAATTCGCCGAGCCGAAGTCTATCGCCGAGACCACGAGGTCATCGAAGCCATCGCCGTTAACGTCCCCACAGCCGGAAACGGAATGCCCGAAGCGGTCCCAGGGATTGTCGTCGAGGCTGTCCGAGAATGCGCCGAGAAGCGGCAAAAGGGCGCCTTTTGCGCTATAGACGCCTGACATATCGCCACCGCCCAGAAAGACATAGGCCTTTCCAGCGTCGAAGTTGACCTCGGGCCGGGCACGATCAAACAGCGGAGCGCCGACAATGACGTCGTCAAAGCCGTCTCCGTTGATGTCCCCGCAGCCAGCCACGGAGCCGCCGAACTGGTCCTCCGGCTCCTCACCGAGGAGGATCAGGTCCGCGTTAGACGAGATGACCTCCTTGGGCGGAGAGATATTGCCCCAGAAGATGTATGAAGCACCCGCCATCGGTCCGGCACGACCATTCCAATAAGCACCGACGATGACATCGTCGAGCCCATCCCCGTTGAAATCGCCGGCGCAAGCGACCGAGGTGCCAAACAGACTATTCTCAGACTCGCCCGTCAATATGGAGTCCGCATCAGCGGCGGATATCGTTCTCTTGCCGGCCACGTTGCGTCCCAGGAATATGTATGCAGTGCCGGAGCCTGTACCGCCTATATCGCCCCCCGGAGCGCCGACAATGAAGTCGGGATATTCGTCCCCGTCGAAATTCGGCACGCATGCTATAGACGTTCCGAAATAGTCGTGGAATTCCTCCCCCTGAATCCGTGTGGACCAATTGTAGTCGATTAGTGGGATGAACGGCGTGCCGTTGTAAATGAATACATCGCCGGTCTCTTCCCCATAGTCAAAGCCGCCCGGGCCATCTCTGGGAACCATCCCCACGGCTATCTCGTCGAAGCCATCCCGGTTCAGGTCGCCAATCCCGGCGGCGGAAAAGCCGAAGAAATTGTGCTCGTTATCCATCCAATGGATGGAACTGAATGTGGCTTGCTCCGACAAATGTGTGTCAACGCCACCATAGTAAATATAGACCTTGCCAGAATGCCCGTGCTCGCCTTCAGGTAGAGCATATAACGGGTGACCGATTATGACGTCTGAGAAACCATCTCCGTTGAAATCTCCGGCAGGGGCAGCTGTATAGAAGGAAGCCCAACCTGGGGCCTCACCAGCCCCCCTCTCCATCAATGTTTGAACACGCACTAGTCCTGCCATCGAGGGAATTACGGCAAGGGCGCCAACGATAGATAAGGCTAGAAAACCGCAGAGAAAAGACCGCCATCCAATCAACTCACTTCTCCTCATCTAAGCTGGCCTGTTCTATTGTCTACCGGAGATATCCCGAATCTCAAAATAACATACGAGATTTGCACTTACCATCGGAATATTGAATCCGGGAAAAGCTTCGGGATGCGGGCGAACGGGACAGAGCCGGAATTCCTGCTGATTGGCTCGTTCATATCGATTGATTTTAGTGCTCAAAATGGGGCCCTGTAGCCATCTATTCGAATAATTCCTGAAATTCGGCCAAAAAGAACAAGGCGCCGCCGGGTAGGGCGCCTTGAAATGCACTGAACGCGAGGCGGGTGTGGGACCCACCCCAGATACATGTTCGTCATGATGGATACTAATCCGTCGTGACGAACTCAAAATGACTCGAAGAGACTTGGCCGAATTCACCCGTCTCAACATTCTCGAGAGCGGCATACCAGGTGTATGATCCCCCGGGAATCCCGAATAGAGGCATGGTCCAAACAACCGTAGGATCCATCTCGAAGCCTGCGGGCAGTTGCAGCTCAATCGGGACCATCGATGGTGTGAAATCTGGATAGAACAGCAGAGCATCCCCGACTTCCACAGCGATATAGGCGTTGACGTTCATCGATTCTTCGGTCGGATTCTTGAGCGACACGAGCAGGACCATCAGCTGGCCGTCCATGAAGACGGTCTTGTTGGTCGAGATACCGATCGTTGATCGCAAGGTCGTGTCCGCAACCGTCTTGAATGAGAACACATTTGGATTCATGGTGTTTTGAGCAAAGTCGCCGGCGGAGATTGCGACTTTTATCTCATCCGCGAATTTGAATGGCTCAGAATGCTGATATAGAACATCGAGTGTGCTGTCTTCGCCGCTCGAAATCTCCGGATGCACCTCTTCATCATTCAGGTACATAGAGACTGTGGAGCCGTCCACACCGCTGCCGTAGTCTGCCAGGCTTATGAGGATCGAGATGTCCACAGGGACATCGACCTCATTTGGCGCTGGCTTGCTGAAAACGGCAAACGGCGCAACGCGGTCCTCATATCCACTGCCGAGATCGATTGGTGCGAATAACGGGAAAGCGAACTGGCCAGGTCCAGATATGGTTTCTGCTAGCTGGAGGACATCGAATAAATCCTCTCTTTCTGCCTCTGCCGCAGTCACCTGAATTGATGATACGAGAAACAGTGCTCCGAGAAGGCCGCATATCAAGATGGCCTTTCTTGTTGTCTTCAAGTTTCTCATTTCTCTTACACTCCTTTCCGAATTAAGACCGAATGTTGTCATATTGTCCGTGTGCATGGCTTACTCGTGAATTCTCAGGAATGGCCATGGATCGCTCGCATAGCCGTTTTGGTTTATTGCCAACACTCTGAACAGATGCAGTCTGTTGGCCTCTGCGCCCAGTAATATTGGATATGTAGTCGTATAGATACCGTCACCGGGGACGACATCGCCGTCGTAGCCCTCGTCGTTCATGTAGAGCCCGGTCGGATTCCCGTCGCGGTCATAGACCCCCACGCTCGCAATCGCATCCGGTCCGTCGGGATCCAGGACCTGCGCCGCCATGTAGAGGTAGCCGCCATGCTCGAAGAGGAACGAATTCCAGTATCCGGCCGAGAGGACGACTGGCTTGTACCCGTCGAGTGGCCCCTCCTTCGCCAGATAGGCGTCGGCAACCGCCGTCCAGCGATACGAGTCCCATTCCGAGAAGGGTGGATATGGATCTGGAATAAAGTCATAGGTCGAGCCAAGGAATGGCCACGCGAAACCAGCATATCCCGCGGAATCTATCGCCAGTATCGACAGCAATACGTCACCAGGGATGAGTCCGGCGCCAAAGTCCAATTCAGTCATCCAGATGCCATCGTCAGCGATCAGGTCACCGTTGGTGCCATCATCGCGCAGCTGAAGCCCAATCTTATCCAGACCAAGATATACGCCGATGTCACCAATCCCGCACATCGGCGCGGCGATATCCGCCGCGAGCATCAATTTGCCGCCATCGGGGCTGAGATCCGAGAACATGAACCCCCCACAGTTCATTCTCGGAGCCGCAGCGCAAGTTGTAAGGTGGTAATAATCTCTCGACATCATATTGCCGGCGTAGTCCTCGGCGTCAATCGTGACGGTGAGGACTTGCCCTACCCCGAACGAATTGGAGTTCGGGCAAATCACAAGAAGAGTCTTACCTCCTTCGTCCATCTTAAAGGTCTGCGAAAAGGCCCGGTCCCCATCTATTGTCACAAAGACACTCGATGGTCGCGGGCCAGTTTGCGAATCTGTCACCTTGAATGCTATATCTGCGGTGGGGAAGACGTTTGAGGCCTGACGTGGGGGGAAGTGGTCCCAGGTAAAGGGAGGCAATGAATCAGCGTCGGACCCCTTTTCCTCCCCGACCACAGGTATCGCGGTGCAGAGCATCGCGGCGATTAGCGAAGTTATAAGTCCAAAATATCTCATCGATCTTACCCTGTTATCTTTCATCGGTTTAATCTCCGTTCTCACCCGTATTGCTAAGCAGGATATGTGCCATTCTTATTTTTTATTAGTGCATTGCGCGCAAGAGCTTACCGGATTCCACCCGACTTGACAATAGGATATGGAATCGCGAGCCAGAACAAGCACTCGATGTGACCCCCCCGAAAGCCTCCGATCAATGCTATATGGCTCTATTCACCGCATGTTTTACACACCCGGGACAATCTCACGAGCGCCTGCGGCAGAGAGCCGGGTGATCTGGACATAGTCCCGGCCGATTCTCAATCGGCGCAGGTATCCGGCATCCCGTGTAGGCGCATCAGACGCTTCGTCATTGAAACCGGAAAAAAATGACCAATATCGGCAAATTTTGCTGGCCATTTTTTGTCCACTCTTTGCCGGAATATCTCAGATCTGCCTTCAATAGCAGATCTGGCGAAGGTTGGATCTGGCCATTTTTTGTCCACATGCCCGAATTGCCTATACCGGATAGGCTGAATGTTAGGTGGCTCTGCCGGTTCGGGGAACAGGTCGCTCGCGGGTCAATCACGGTCGTCGTACTCATCGATCAGGTGCTTGAAAGACTTGCGATGGATGCCGAGTCGCCTCGCGGCCTCTGAGAGATTCTCTCCTGCCTCTCTCAAGGCGAGTCTCAGAATGCTGCCCTCGAATACCGCCCTTGCGTACCTTAGGGGTGCTTTTGAATTCGCGATCCGCCTTGATTTGGCCATCACTTCCTTCGCGGCGTCACTGAAGAAAGTCGGATCTCCATCACGGCTCATGGGAAGGATACTCAGCATATCCTCCGCGTCGATCTTAGCCGAATCGGTCGCAATGACAGCCCGATAGAGAGCGTGCCTGAGCTCTCGCACATTGCCGGGCCAGTCGTAAGACTTGAGGACATCCATTGCCTCCGCGGTAATACCCACCTTGTCTCGCCCGAGCTCCTCAGAGAATTGGGCGAGAAAATGATCCACCAGGACAGGGATATCTCCTGCCCTATCTGCGAGATTTGGCAACTGAAGGACAACTTCGCACAGCCTGTAATATAGATCCTCGCGGAAGGCGCCCGCCTCGATCTCTTTCGTCATCTCTCGATTCGTTGCGGCTAGCACACGCACATCGGCCGATATCTGCCTAGTCCCGCCAACTCTCTCGAATTGCTTGTCCTCGATGACCTGCAACAGCTTCGCCTGGAGTGACGGCTTTATCTCGGCGATCTCGTCGAGGAAGATCGTGCCGGTATCCGCTAATTCGAATTTGCCCATTTTCCGCTTGTCTGCGCCTGTATAGGCACCCTTTTCGTGGCCGAAGAGCTCGGATTCGAGGAGGTTCTCTGGGAGCGTGGCGCAGTTGACCTTTATGAAGGGTTTATCCTTTCGAGGGCCGTTATAGTGAATCGCGCGAGCCACGAGTTCTTTGCCGGTCCCGCTTCTGCCAAGGATCAGGACGGTTGCCGAGGTCGGGATGATCCTGTGCATGAGATTGAACACTCTCTTCATCGCCTCGCTTTCGCCCAAAATCGCATCAAAGCCGAACTCGATCCGAACGCTCTTACGAAGCTCGATATTCTCGTTCGCCAGCCTCTCCCGGTCGGCCCTAAGACGTTCATACATCTTCGAACGGTCCATGGCCATTGCCGCGTAGTTGGAGAAGGCAGTCAAGAACTTCACATCTGCCTCCGAGAAGAGCCCGGCGGTGATTCTGTTATCGACATATATAGTCCCGACGATCTCGTCCCGTATCTTGAGTGGCACACAAACGAGCGATCGTATCTTGTGTAGCATGATGCTCTGTTTGCTCTTGAACCGCGGGTCGTCCATAGCATTCGTCGAGACTATCGGTTCACCGACCTCCATTACCTTTGCAACGATCGAGTTCGATGTCTCCGAAACATCCTCGATCGTCTGTCGGTCCACGTTGCGGGCGGCAACCACCTCGAGCCTCTCCGAATCAGACTCTCTGAGCATGATAATGCCTCTTTCGGCATCCATCTTTTCGAGAACATAATCCATCACCTGACTGAGGAGTTCATCAAGATTGAGCATCGAATTGAATATTCTGCTCATCTCATAAATGAGTGTCAGGTCTGCCGAAGCCCGGTCTGCCTGGATGTTCATAGAATCCAGCTTTCTCAGTAATTTCTCTGCCTGCGCGATGTCCAAGGACGCACCAAGTTTCTTGAAAGCAGAAATCGTGCCACCAATAGCATTTTTTGCCTCCCGGTAGCCCCCCTCCAAAAATGCCGACTCCGCAAAGAGAAGGTCTGCCAATGCCCCCTCATAAACGATGCCGCACTGCTCTGACATTGATTTGACCCTCTTTGAAATGACCGCCGCGTCCGCATACCGTCCCTGCAGAAGGCGAATTCTAGCAAGAAGAAGAAACGCCCCTTGCTTGGCAAGCGAGCTTTCTCTCTCGACAAGAGGTGAGATGGTGGTGGCGAAAAGATCGTCAGCATCAGAAACAGCCCCATTGTCGAGCAATATTTGGGCTAACTCAACTGCTGCGGTAGTCTTCTCGACAACGAGATCGAGATTCTCTACCAAGGCCAGGGCCTTTCTGGAAGCGTGTTCGGCAGATTCTACGCAACCCTCGAAACGGTCTACTCGTGCCTGCAATATGAGGCCCTGCACCAGCTCCGCCCTGTCATCGGACTCTCTGAGTAATTCGAGAGCCCTGTCGGCGCAATCCCCGGCCTCCTCGAGGTTGCCCTTCAAACAGTGCAGATGACCCATCCATCGCAGGGAGATTGCGATCTGCCTCGACTCGCCCAGCTCCTGGCTCAAGCGAAGGCTCTCGGTGAGGCTGTGTTTAGCTTCATCCCAATTGCCAAGGGATATCTGAATGCCCCCCAGTCCGCGATATGCGTAGATCGAGGCCATCTTGTCTTCGATTAGACGGGATACCGTGAAGGCCTCCTTGCGATACTTGAGAACGCTCTGGAGGTCCCCCAGGATCTCATATTCATTGCCGAGATTATTGTAGATGCACGCAAGCGCCTCGAGAGATCTGCGAGGCTCGAAAAATGATAGCGCCCCCATAAACTCTGGGATGGCCGCCTTTGTCTCGCCGCGGCGACCCAGTAGTATTCCGAGCGATATTCGCGCGTGTGCCTTCTCTCGTTCGTCGCCCATAGCCTCCGCGACCTCAACGGCCTTTCTCGCATGAGCGACGGCGTCATCCTGGCGGCCCCGGGTATCTGCAACGATTGAGAGCTGACGGTATGCTCTTGCGAGCTCTGTCGAGCTCGCACCACTCAGAAGCTCCAGTACTCGGTTGAAGTGGTCTCGGGCGGCTTCATACTCCCCCGCCGAGTAATACGCCATCCCGATGGAGTTCGAAAGGTATGCCTGGCAATCCGTCGATATACCGCCAAGATCGCTCACCACCTTCTCATACCATTTCAGGGCGGACTTTGCCTGGCCTATAGAGGCCAGGGCGAGGCCTCTATGGCGGGCGATTGCGCATCTTTCACCTGCAGAGAGATGAGCTTTCGATTTGTCCCAGACGCTCTCGTAAATCTGGGACGCATCCTGGGCTTGCCCCAGGACGGCGAGGACTTCTGCGAGCTCGACAGAGGCACGGACATACTCCTCACTGTCCCTCTCGGCCTCCGGCCAAACGGAGATCGCGCGGGAGAAATACGACTCCGCATCTCGCATGAAAAAAGATTGCCTGGCTTCGTGAGCGGCCTCGAGAAGATACGGAACGGCCTTCCGGCCGCGACCGGCCTGCGCGAAATGATAGCCTATCAAACCCGGCCTGACCGGCTTTTCGGACTTCGCAACATCGACTGCGGCAAGGTGATAATCCCTGCGGCTATCCTCGTCCATTCGATCATAAATGAGGTTCCTCAGGAGTTGATGCCTGAAGGAGAATCGCCCGTCGCCCGTCTCGATGAGTATCCCCGTCGAGCGCAATCCCATGAGTCTCTTCCAGATGGTCTCGGATCTCCTTATGCGACAGATCTTCTTGAGCGAACTGACCTCGAAGCTCTGGCCGAGGATGCTTGCGGCCTCGAGCATGCCCATCTCGGCTTCGGGAATACCGTCGAGCCTGTTACTAAGCATCTCTGCGAGCATTTCCGAAGTCGAGCACTCGATCCCCTGCTGCGACTTGAGCGAGAACACGTCCTCCTCAAAGCTCAACGCGCCAGAGTTAGTCATTTCTCGGACCGTCTCCTGGAGGAACAGAGGATTTCCTCCGGTAAGATTCAAGAGCGTCTCCTTCACTTCATCGGGGCAATCCGGCTCTCCGAACATCGAGGAGATGAGCTCTCCGATCTCCGTCCGCTCGAGCCCTGATAGAGGCAGTGTCTGGCCAATCCGCAAGAGTTCCGGCAAGAATTTTGCAGAAGATTCTCCCAACGCGGTCAAGTAGATGACAAGTTTCGGAAGAGATTCGAGGCTTCTCGCGAGGTGAAGGACAAACTCCGCAAACGCGGGGGCTGTCGAGTCGATGTCATCAATGAAGAGCGCGAGTCGCTCGTTCGCCTCCCGGCACTTACTCATTATCTCGAGAATCTCCTCGAATAAGGCTACCTTCTTCTCGTTCAGCCTGCCGGACGCAAAAATCGCGAAGTCCGCCGGTCTCTCCGGGAGATCGCTCAGGATGTGCGACAGATTTGGGTAGTCCCCGACGTCGAGCTCCATTAGGCCGCCTAATTGGTCAATTAGGTCCTTGAAGAGCAGCTTGCCAGGACCGATCGTGCCGCTGACCGACACAACTGGAGTATTCTCTAATCGCAGTTTGAACCTGTGCTCGCGAAGCAACCTGGTCTTGCCGATGCCCTCCTCGCCCTGGATCAGAATTAGCCTGCCGCTGCCCGTAGATTCATCCGGGTGAATGGCCTTCAACATCTCCTCGAGCTCCCGCTGGCGCCCGATGAATGCCGGCTCGAGAAGGCCGACCGGGCCACCAAGGCTGCGCGAAACCACTGCCTTGCCGCCGGTCTCATTGGAGATGTGCAGCATGAGAGACCTGGCCGAGCTGAAGCGGTCCGCGGGGTCCCTGCTGATGAGCTTCATTGTTGTTTCCGAGAGCCAGTCTGGAACTCCCGCATTTAGCATCGCCGGGCTGGGTGGCGTTTCGGTCATCTGGGCCTTCAGAGTCGAGGAGATCTCCTCGCCTCTGAATGGGAGCATCTTAGTAAGGACCTGATACAGAACCACACCCAGAGAGTAGAGGTCGGAGCGGCCATCGGGTTCGCCCCCGCAGAATACCTCGGGCGGCATGTAGCCGGGAGTGCCTCCGACCGAATCGAGCGAACAATCACTTTCGCAGGCACATGCCAGGCCGAGGTCCAATAGCTTCGCCCGTGGCGTTCCCGTCTTGTCGTTCGTGATGAGAATGTGTGCCGGTTTGATATCGCCGTGGAGACATCCGCTTCTGTGCATGTAGTCGAGCGCGTCCGTTATCTGCTGGATGACGATTGCCAGAGCATCTATTTTCAGCTGCTTGAAGAACTCTGTGATGGGGACACCCTCTGCGTATTCCATCACGATGAAGGGACCCACGGCCCGGTCCGTGCCGAGGTCGAGCACCTTCACCAGGTTCGGATGCTCCAAATCCGCCAGGAAAGTGAACTCACGAAATAGCCTGGCCGCGGAGCGCTTTGTCCGCTCATCCTCGTCGAGCATCTTCAGCGCGCAGCGCTTACCAGAGCTCGTCTCCCAGGCCTCATAGACCGTCCCAGAAGCGCCTGAGCCTATTCGCTCCCCAATCGTATATCGAGAGACCGTTTTGTGTGGTCTGTTCTTAACCATGTCGCGATAGTATCAAATTGGTGATTGTTGGAACACCAGAAATCACATGATTAGCCTTCACAAGGCAGTTCGCTCGAATTGACTGCCCGGGAATTACTCCGGCCGCAATCAAAATGCAAGGTCCAGAGTCCTGTTATGGTAGGATCCACAATCGCCCTGCTTCTCGCCGGCGCTCGATTCAATTGCCCGTCGAACTGGCGAAAATGACTCTCGATGAATGGCACACGGCCCATGCAGGCGGAGAGAATCGACATGTGCCTTGCTGCCGTAGCCCTTGTTGCCGGCAAACCCATAGTGCGGGTATTGCGAATCGAACTCACACATAAGGCGGTCCCGCCAGACCTTGGCGACTATCGAAGCCGCCGCAATCGATAGGCTCTTGCTGTCTCCCTTCACCACAGTCACCTGCCGGATGTGGTCCGGTATCTTCCTATTGCCATCGACCAGCATAATGTCGGGCGTTTGCCGAAGCTCCCTGATTGCCTTTGCCATAGCAAGCAGCGCGGCCTGCAATATATTGATAGCATCGATTGTCTTCGGAGGGATAATCCCGACGCCATAGCTCAAGGCCCTATCCGTTATTATCCCGAAGAGCTCTTCACGGGCGTTCGCCGTCAACTGCTTGGAGTCGCGTATCCGGTCATCCCTGAATTCGCGCGGCAAGATCACCGCTGCCGCAACCACGGGACCAGCGAGACAGCCACGGCCGACCTCGTCCACTCCAGCGACGAATTCATAGCCCTCAGCGCGGACCCTCTCATCGAAGGCCCACATTGCGCCGGTCGATTCGGAATTGGCCGTGTTAGAAAGGAATGTCACCGCAGCAATCTCCCGAGACATTCTCCCAAGGCAGGTGATTCTGACAATCTCGCCGAATTTAGAACCATCGAAGCTCCCAATATCGTCCAGTGCCGGCTGCTATGCAGCCCATGATCCCGGTCCCACAATATAGACTATATCAATTCTATCATAACATGGAAGCAGCTTGGTCAGCTTTGGCGGGGATTGGTGAGGTCTTGATCGACGGCCGGAGGATTACCTATTCACTCATCGTCCTCATCTCTGTCCCGCAAATGCTCGATTTCCTCCTTGTGCATACGCATTCTCCTGCGGCGGCCTATCCGCTCCTTCAGGAGGCTGATTGCCGCGGCCGCGAGGCAGAAGGCGAGTGCAGCGACTGACATCGTGGCCCTGATCGAGTTATCCCAATCCAGGAAGATGCCCAGCCCTGAACCAAGGGCCAGGAAGATAAGCCCGAGCCGGAATATGAGGCGGCGCCTTCTGATGGCGCGATCGAAGCTTATGAGAATCAGGACTGTGCCGATGCCCCAGAGGCCGACATAGATGTGCGCAAATGCTTCACTCCACCAGATGCCTTTCCCGTTGATCAAGATGCGTCACACTCTCAATTAAGGTCGAGTAATTCGCAGGTTACAGATCATCTACACAGCTAGAAGCATACAACAGAAACACAGTGATTGACAACGCGGACTCGGATGGGGTGTGACCTGATCTTGTAGGTAATTTGAGCACCACAATTTTCGATGACATTCACATTCTATTGATCGCCGCCCTGAAAGGGCGATACCTTGGGTAGCCCCACGCGGAAGCGTGGGGTGCTGAAGGCTTCAATCAGCCCTTTTTTCTTCCTCCGCACGCCAATCGCTCCGCGATTGGCGTGCGGAGGAAGTTTTTGAACGGCGGTTCATGGTCCGTAGGCTTGGCCTTCGGCCTGCGCACTACGGCTACCCATGGGATGCCCCATTGGGGCATTCAAAGGAATGAGAGCATATCTATTCGAGCCTATATCGCCCCCAATCGAACTTGAGATGGCCTACCTACAATTTTGAGTCATACCCCTCGGATCGGGTGTGACCTCGGATTGAAACCGACCCTTCTGCACCATGTTCGCCAACGACGAGTGAGCCCCATTTCTGCTTGACACAGAATTAGTCAACTGTATATTGGGCGTGTTTTGGCCGGAAGATGCGTCTCATGCTTGGCTGAATCGACGACGTTAATATGGAATCAATCACTGATTAAGAACGCTTAGATGACGAGTTCCGCAAAGACCAACTTTCTGGTCGTCTCATCCTCGCCGCATATAAAGGCGGCTGGCTCGGTAAGCCGGATTATGTGGGATGTGAATCTGGCTCTAATCCCGGCAGCTATTGCGGCTGTATATTTCTTCGGGCTGCCCGCGCTTCGCACCATTGTCATCACCGTAATATCCTGTGTGGTGTTCGAGGCGGCCTTGCAGAAGCTATTCGGCAAGCGAATTACGATATCGGATGGCAGCGCGGTCGTCACGGGAGTTCTACTCGCATATAACCTCCCACCGACAGCGCCATGGTGGATGGCAATTGTCGGCGGCTTCGTCGCCATGTTCCTGGGCAAGCACCTCTACGGCGGATTGGGTAACAACCCGTTCAATCCGGCGCTCGTCTCGAGGGTCGTTCTGCTGGTTGCCTGGCCATCATTTATGACGACATTCCCAGCTCCTCTTGGGGGAAAGGGAGGTGCAGACGCCATCTCGACCGCGACCCCTCTCAACCTGCTCAAGACCGACATGGACATGGGGCTGCACCTCAGGAACTCTGCATCAGTACCGCTTTCCGACTTATTCGTTGGGAATGTGGCCGGGAGCCTTGGCGAGGTCTCGGCTCTGGCGCTTCTTTTGGGCGCGATCTATTTATTGATGAGAAAAGTCATCAGCTGGCACATCCCTGTATCATATATGGGTACCGTAGTCATATTCTCTGGGATTTATTGGATCATCGACCCGACAGCGTACGCGAGCCCAGCGTTTCACCTCTTTGCCGGGGGGCTGATGCTCGGCGCACTCTTCATGGCGACCGATATGGTCACAACGCCGATGACTGGGCGTGGTATGCTCATCTTTGGTGTTGGCTGCGGCCTTTTAACGATGATCATAAGGTTCTACGGGGGCTACCCGGAGGGCGTCTCGTTCTCGATCCTATTCATGAACGCGCTGACGCCGCTGATAGACAAGTTCACGAAGCCTAAGGTTTTGGGGGAGGTCAAGAAATAATGGACACTGTGCCAAGAATGGTCGCGGTGCTGACAATCGTCTGTTGCGTTGCAGCAATTGCGCTTTCACAAGTCTATAGCGTGACCAAAGAGCCGATAGCGAATGCTGAGAAGAATGAGCAGCTCAAGGCGATAAAGGCAGTACTGCCACCCTACGACAACGACCCATTGAAGGAAGTCGAGAAGCACAAATACGAGGGCTCGACTTTCGAATTCTACGCTGGCAAAAAAGCGGGTGAGCTCGTGGGCAGGGCAGTAAAGGTGAAGAGCGACTCGGGCTATAGCGGCACGATCGAGGCGATGCTCGGGATTGCGCCCGACGGCAAGATCACAGGGCTATACATCCTAAAGCACTCAGAGACGCCCGGGCTCGGGGCGAAGATCGTGGAGAAGGCTTTCACGGATCAATTCACGGGCAAGCAGCTCGGGAAGTGCAACCTCTGTGTGAAGAAGGACGGCGGCGACATCGACCAGATAACCGGGGCGACGATATCGCCACGCGCTGTCTGCTTTGCTGTAAGGCAAGGATTACTCGCTCACAAGGCGCTCTACGAGAAGAAATCGGAATAATGAAACGCCAACTGCCACCCGCCAACTGCCAACGGAGGCCGCGACATTGAGCGGACTCAGGGAATTCACGAAGGGCATCTGGGAAGTAAATCCGCTTCTCAAGCTCGTGCTCGGCATGTGTCCCGCACTCGCCGTGACGACCTCCGCTGAAAATGGCGTCGGCATGGGCCTGGCCGCGACCTTCGTGCTGGTCTGCTCGAATGTCATCATCTCGATGATGCGCAAGATTATCCCGAAGAAGGTACGAATCCCGGTCTTCATCGTGGTCATCGCATCGTTCGTGACCATAGTCGATCTCGTCATGCACGGCTTCTTCATCGAGCTTTACAAGAGCCTTGGCTTGTTCATACCCCTGATCGTCGTCAACTGCATCATCCTTGGAAGGGCAGAGGCATTCGCCTCGAGGAATGGAGTATTCTACTCGCTGCTGGACGGGCTTGGCATGGGGCTCGGCTTCACCCTCGCGCTGTTGGTTCTTGGCTCGATTAGAGAGATAATCGGCAACGGGACGATCTTCGGGATCATGGTGATGGGTGCCAGCTATGAGAAATTCCTGATAATGATTTTGCCGCCGGGAGCGTTCGTCACGCTTGGTCTGTTGCTCGGCCTGATGAACAAGATCGAAATGAACAAGAAGTAGGCGAGCCATAGAGAATGACTGAGATATTCCTGCTGATAATAAGCGCCGTCTTCGTCAACAACTTCGTGCTGGCGAGATTCCTTGGCATCTGCCCGTATCTCGGCGTCTCGAAGCGAGTCGAGACCGCAGTCGGGATGGGCGCGGCGGTCGTCTTCGTCATGACTCTCGCCTCGGTCGTTTCCTGGTCTGTGCATTACTATTTGCTCGTCAAGTTTGGGCTGGAATACCTGCAGATCATCGCCTTCATCCTGATCATCGCGGCTCTCGTGCAGCTGGTCGAGATGTTCGTCCAGAAGATGAGCCAGTCTCTATACAAGGCGCTCGGCATCTACCTCCCGCTGATCACGACCAATTGCGCGGTTCTCGGCGTCTCGATCTTAAACATCCAGAAGAAGTTCACTCTTCTATACACCCTCTTCTACGGATTCGCTGCCTCGCTGGGCTTTGGCCTTGCGATAGTGATCTTCGCCGGCATCCGGGAGCGGATAGAGCTCATGGATGTCCCGAAACCGCTGAAGGGCATCTCGATAGGCCTCATCACCGCAGGCATCCTCTCCCTCGCCTTCCTCGGCTTCTCCGGCCTGGTGAAGGAGTAGGAGGGCCGCCTTTCGGATCCGTGGGCTTACGCACCACGGCTACCGATTGTATTCCACTTGCCAGGGGAAGGAGACCCGTGGCTCGATCAGGTGGGTCAATTTTTGACCCACCCCTGAGAGTGGCCTGATAGACGGCGATTACGCCACTTCCCATCGACCGAGGTCTCCCGTACTGGATCAATATTGATCCACTTCGAGGATCTCCGGCACCTCTGACATCGCGGCACCTTCCATCCCTTCTTGCAGCCATATAGCCACGATCACGCATAGCGAGGGACGATAAAACCAGAAATGGCACGAAATCTGCCTCTTCGAGCTGCGCAGTATTGCCCAATAATCTGAGAATAATCGCAGCATAAAGGAGATAATTACGATGCAGACTGATGCAGTCCAAGCTAATATGAAGATATTTCTCGCCCTCATAATACTCGCCGCGCTCATCGGCAT
The DNA here is from genome assembly GCA_016929465.1 of Candidatus Coatesiibacteriota bacterium. Taxonomy (GTDB): domain Bacteria; phylum B130-G9; class B130-G9; order B130-G9; family B130-G9; genus JAFGIT01. Next base: position 16,663 of record JAFGIT010000086.1, read on the forward strand.
ACTCGGCTCATATCTGTCGGAGGGACAGGTAGTTGATGGAGAACTAACGTCTTGGGCGGCGGAGGTGGACCTCGATCGATGGCGAATCGAAATATTGCAGCATTAGAAGCGCTCAGCGCCTTGTATCGTTTCCAGTCTGTCCATAAGGTCCATTCATGTCCCCATTTGTCCATAATTGCAGCACAGCCTACTTGTGCCCGCCGCTACACCCTTTGTACAGGCTGGAAAGCCCACCCTAAACCGAATGACACACACAGCTAAACTCAAAGGAGACTACTTATGTCTGGAGGCTTTGGCCGCTTCTTCCTGGTCCTTTTGACCTGCTCAATCCTGCTAACCGCAACTGCACAGGCCTTGGAGATCGCGGTCGCGCTCACGCCCAGGTCCGTCCGGGGTGTTTCAGAAGTCGTCTCGGAGGGCGCGTTCGTCCCGAGAGAGCTCGAGGCGTTTCGCCTCAAGGTCAACGGCGGGCCCGTCGAGCAGGTCTTCGCTGGTCGCGAGCGCGATATGCGGAAAGGCATGGACGACGAAGACTGCGTTGACCTCGCGATGATCTACAAATTCAGCATCCCCAAGACAGAGAATGCCTTGAACGCGGCCTATTGGCTGAGCAAGCTGCCCGGCGTTGAGTGGGCGGAGCCAATATACGACCTTCCGGCCACGCCAGAGCCGTCGCTCGATTTCGGCGAT
>JAFGIT010000087.1 GCA_016929465.1 Candidatus Coatesiibacteriota bacterium
ATAGGTAATACACCCACCAAATCCAAATCCACCTATAACAGCCTCAATGAAAATCCATCAAATCAATAACTAGGAAAGTCAGGCTAGTGGAATATGGTTGTGTCATCGGTCTATAATGACTGCTGTCCCGAATTCGTGAATGTGTCATTTCTGATGATAAGGGTGAAGGCTATGAGGCAATTTGTAAGCTATATCGAATATGATCCCGAGACAAAGTTATATGTCGGCATTGTCCCAGGAATTCCCGGAGCTCACACGCAGGGAGCGACTCTGGATGAACTCAATCGGAACATGAAGGAGATTCTGGAGCTATGCCTTCAGGAGTTCGAAGGGCCGGTTGATGAATTACCCAGATTCGTGGGTCTTCAACAGGTCGAGGTCGAGGCTTGACGCGACTTCCGATTCTCAGCTTCAGGGCAGTCGCAAGCAATCGCTCGTCGTAATTCAATACGACCTGCTCGGCGCTTCGAACGCTCGTTTGGCGTGCTTCTCGACGGTGAGAGCGCCGGATTCGTCCTTGACCACGCCCACGATGTCGAAGCGGGCGTTCACCTTGTGCAGCAGGCCATTCCGCTTCATGTAGGATTCGGCGACCCGGTTCATCGTCTGCTGCTTCTTTCTCGTGACAGCCTGCTCAGGATGAGCGACGTGCGTTGTGGACCTGGTCTTCACCTCAACGAAAACGAGCGTCTCACCATCCTTCGCGATGATGTCTATTTCGCCTGCCTTGGTCCAGTAGTTCAAAGCGAGTATCTCGAGCCCCTTCCCGCGCAGAAACTCCGCCGCCAGAGACTCTCCCGATTCACCTATGGGCTTGGTCATTTAGTATGTCTCTAGTCCACAGATTACGCAGATTTCGCAGATTAGGAAGTCAGAGAAGATGAAACTCTTTGTCCGGCGCTCCGCTTGGGATATGCACATCGTGTCACGGGGAGCTCCTTTTTGACATGCCCTATTCTGAATGCCTCCTCCTCAAATCTGCGTAATCTGCGTAATCTGCGGACTAGCCTCCCTCCAATAAACCTCTAATAAATCTCGAAGCTCGAGCCAGCGAGGTTCGTCACGAAGTCGAACGTCCCCGGCCAGAATCCCGCCGCGAGCACTGAATATTCGCCCAACGGTATGCCGCCGGGCACGAGTGGCTCCCAGAGCCCGAACTCCGGCACGGCGGAGAACGCCGGCAGCCAGAGCGGAATAGGCGTCGGCATGACGCCGAGGTCCGGGTAGAAGATCATATCTCCGGAGGGGAACACGAACGCGATGTATGCGTCCAGGGTCATCTCCCCTTGGAGGCTCGCATAGCCAGCCAAGAGGCGAAATTGATCGCCGGTCGTGAACGAGCCTGAATTCGTCCTGATCGAGAAGGTTGGTCCCCAGAAGGCTTCGTCGAGGAAGCCCCTATAATCAACGCCATCGGAGACGGGATCCCCCTGTCCAAAGGGATTATAGAAGCCGCCGGATGCGGTATCGTCAGAATTGTCGAATGGCCCGGATTCGTGCCCCCAATAGCAGTTCTGCGCTCCAACTACCTTGGTGTAACTCTCGTTGATTACAGCATATCCATTGTCATAAAAGCTGCAGTGGTTCAGAGCAGGCTGCGCGCCGCTGGTGCAAAGCACGGCTGTCTCATTCGCGATGAAGAAGCAGCCGAGCAGCTGCGGATAAGCATTGATGGCTTTGAGCCCGACATCGGCAGAGTGGTCAATTAGACAGGTGTTGAAAGTCACGTTGGCGCCGAGCGATAGATAGACGGATGCGGTGCCAGCTCTTCCCTGCCCCCCGTATGAGATCATGCAGCACGTCAAGTAAGAAGCAGCAGAATCGCCCGAGAGAAATCGGATTGCGGAGAAGTCCCCCGGGGCGGGAGATGTCTCGTCGCCGTCGCCATTCGAATCCCCGCCGGCCCAATCGTTTGCGTATGAGGTAAATGCGACCGCCTGAAGAGGCGTTCCCTCCGCCCTCAGAACGCCGAGAACGTCGAGACGGCCCTCGTTGTTTATGAATTTCACGATCGTCCCGGCCTCGAGCACCAACGTGACGTCGCGCGGTATCTCTAATAGGCCATTCCCGCCGAACATGCTCACGACATACGGAATACCCGGATTCTGCCAAGTTCCCGAATTCGGGATTGTGCCGGATCCCAGGAGGACGCCCTGGTGCTTGTTTTCGATGAAGGTGTTGCCGTCATAATTGGGGAACGAGTCCAGGCTGCGTTGGTATATCGGGAACAGCTCGCAATGAGAGAAGGTGCAGCCAATTATATCCGGGGACGCGCCGTCCGTCAGTATGCCGTAGTGGCCGCTGTATCTGAACTCGCAGCCCTCGATCGATATATCGGCCCCGTCCTCGCATTGCACGAATGCGAGCACTTCATTCTGGCTCGCCCCGCCGTATTCGAACGCGCAGTCTGTGAATTGGCTATGCGCGGCATTGGTGCCGGAGAGCCTGATCCCCGACCAGTCGCCCGGAAAGGGAGGCACATTGTCACTCGCAAAAAGAACGTCCTCGGCAATAAGCGTGCCATAGACCGTGAAATTGCACGGGCCGTCCTTGAACCTGACCGTGACGCCAGGCTCGATGCGCAGGACACCGGTCGATTCAATGGTTATGTTCGACTCGATGATATAGGGAAGTCCACCGAATTCGCCATCGCAGTTGTCACCTCCGACCAGCCCGTCGGTCCCAAGGACGACCTCTCCGGAGATGCTCCGCTCTCGAAGCTGGTAAAGGCAATCATCCCCCGCCGAGTAATAATCTCTCGAAAGATAGCTTGTGGCCCCGGCCTCTGTTGAAATAAGGGCCAAGAGAACCAGACCGAGTATCGATGTTATTTTGAGTCTCATTGACGCAGGCTCCTTGAATTATCCATGAAAATATCTTATGAGCTCCGCCGCTTTGTAGGAGCTCCTCACCAGCGGCGCAGCCAGCACTCTTCCTATACCGAGAGATTCGCCGAGCTCTGCCATTTCAGCGAACACGCCGGGTTCATAATACTCCGAAACTGCAACATTGTCTCTAGAGGGCTGCATATACTGCCCAATTGTCACCGCATCGACCCTCGCGGTGGCCAGGTCAGAAAGCACACCTTCTACCTCTCTCAGCGTCTCCGACAGGCCCACCATAATGCCTGATTTGGTAATGACCTGCGGTGCGATATTCTTCGCAAGCCTGAGCAATTCGATAGAGGCCGTGTAGCCAGCCCCCGGCCTTATCTCCGAATACAGCCTGGGAACGGTCTCAATGTTGTGATTGAACACCTCAGGACCAGCTTCCAAGACGGTCTCGAGGGAACTCGCATTGCCACCGAAATCGGGAGTCAGGACTTCGATTGTGGTACCAGGATTCAGCATTTTGACCGCTCTAATCGTCTCCGCGAATTGCCTGGCGCCGCCGTCATCGAGATCGTCGCGTGTGACCGAAGTAATGACACAGTGCTTCAATCCCAGCGTCCGAGTTGCTTCAGCGACGTTCGCCGGCTCGTTGGGGTCCAGTGCCCTTGGTTTGCCCTTTTCACAGCCGCAGAAGGCGCAGTTTCGCGTGCAGATATCGCCGAGGATCATGAAAGTGGCTGTGGCTCTCGAGAAGCACTCCCCGATATTGGGACAATTAGCCTCTTCACAGACAGTATGGAGATTGAGACCACGCAAGGTCACCTTGGTCCTGCGTACTTCAGGGGTGAACCGGCACGCGGTCCTCAGCCAGGGAGGGATGCGCCGCTCTGAGCTCATTGGGTCTCGGTTATGCGTCTTTTCAGAAAGTCCTTGTAACCATGCCTCGTCAGGCGCTTCGCCGTGTCCTCTCGTGCGGCCTCGGTCTTGTCCTTCCCAGCGAAAACCAGGTAATACTTCCCGCCTTTACTCGGGGGCTTGAACCATGCATCGAAGCCCAGCCGTTTGAGCTTCTCGACCTCGTCCCTGGCGTTCGATTCGGAGCTATATGCGCCAACCTGGATAGTATAGAAGGTCGTTGGCCCAGCGGGTTTCTTCGCTGTGACAGCGGTCTTTGGAGGCTTTGTCGGCGTCGAAGATGGAGCGGGCGCGATTGCCCGTTTTGGAGTAGGACTTGGCTTGGGCTCTGGAGTGGGTTTCGACGTCGGGCTTGGCGTTGGCGTAGGCGCGGGAGTGGGTATTGGAGTGGCGGTCGGCGTTGCAGAAGGTGCATACATCGGTGACTCATCTGGGCTTGGATTGAGCCAGGCAGCCCACTTCTCACGCCTTATCTCCTCGAGCGTCGGAGATGACTTGGGCTTGACGACATTTCCATCGGTCCTCTGCTCCGAGGCCGCAGCGGCATCGGCAGCAGAGGCCGAGTCCATCGTGGTGCCCTTAGCATCGGGAGACTGCGCTTTTTCATCCTTCTTCTCAGAGGACGCTTCTGGTGCAGCTTCCTCCTCGAAGAGGTCCTTTCGCTCAGCCTCAGCGGCGACCTGCTGCTCTGGATACGGCCCCATATAGCGACCAACGATCGCCCCCAGCGTGAATGCGGCAAAAATGACTAACGCTGCCCCGAATATCAGAAGGTATAGGTCCCGGGCCTTGAGCGTCAGATGGTATCTAACAGGCAGTTTTGGAGCAGGTTCGAAGCCCCCATCCTCATCGGTCTCCTCGGACTTAGGATCGCC
>JAFGIT010000010.1 GCA_016929465.1 Candidatus Coatesiibacteriota bacterium
ATTGCCATCATCATCCTCGCACCACGCCCGCATCTCCCAATGCTGGGCGCGGTTCATCGCTTTCTCACGCAAAGCGGTTGTCCTCATTATTAGCGGACCTGGTTCATTTGCCTCTGATTCAATACAAAGTTGATGGTTTCTATTATCTTACCATGGAGGGGTGACGATGCAAGGGGGATGTCGGGTTTGCCTCGTGCCCCCTTCCCGCCAATCGCAACGCGATTGGCGGGAAGGGGGAGGGAGGAGGAGGCGGCGGCGTTCCGGATCCGTAGGCTTACGCACAACGGCTACGCACATGATGCCCCTTCAGGGCATTGAAGGAGCGAAGCAGATCCATGGAGATGTGTCATCTTGGCTCTACACAGCCCTTCGTGATCCTTGGTGTTCTTCGTGGACGAAATTCTGATCAATCCGCAATCAGCGCGGTGCCGGGTCACCGCAAACCAAAGCGGTGAGAGCTCCCCGCACTCCATATTGCCTTCGTGTTCATTCGTGCCAATTCGTGGCTGAATTTCTGCGCGATCGGCGGGAGGGGGAGAGGGAGGAGGAGGTGGCGGTCTTGGGTCCGTTGGGTTTGGCCTTTCGGCCGGCACCCACGGCTACCCACGGTGTGCCCCGTCGGGGCATTGGCGGAGAGTTCGGAGTTGGAGGTTCAAGGTTCCAAGTTGGATGGCGATAGCTGATCAAGCCAATTCACAGCCCCTCATCTGCGTAATCTGTGTAATCTGCGGACAGATTCAGATTAGATTTCGCGGTGCCAGGTCACCGCAAACCAAAGCGGTGAGAGCTCCCCGCACTCCATATCGCCTTCGTGATCCTTCGTGGCCCTTGGTGGACGAACCTCTGATTAATCCGCAATTTAGGGGGTGTTGGGTCCTCGAAGTGTCGCAAGCGAGTTCAGCATATCTTTCGGCAAGGGTGCTTCAAAATCGACCTGTTCACCGGAAGTGGGATGCGCGAAGGAGAGCTTGTAGGCGTGGAGCGCCTGCCTTGTCATGCCGAACTTGGGGCGTTTTTCCATTGCGCGGCCGCCGTATTGCTTGTCGGCGACTATCGGATGGCCCATTGCGGAGAGGTGGACCCGGACCTGGTGCGTTCGGCCGGTCCTTGGGCTGATACAGACGAAGGCCGCGCCCTCGAACCTCTCGAGCACCTCTACCAGGCTGAAGGCCTCACGTCCGCGGCCGGTCTTCGCGGTCATCAGCTGCCGGTTGTGCGGATTGCGCTCTATCGGCAGGGCGACCTCGTATCGGTCCTGGTCCATGTTGCCGTGGACGAGTGCAAGGTATTGTTTTTTTATCTCGCGGTGCTCGAACATCCGCATCAGCGCGATATGAGCCTCGTTCGTCTTGGCGACCAGCATCAGGCCAGATGTGTCCTTGTCGAGCCTGTGGACGATTCCCTGTCGCATCTCACCACCGACATTCGACAGGTTGTCGAAGCGGTGCAGCAGCCCGTTCACCAGCGTCCCGGACAACATCGTCTCGGTGCAGTGCACGACGAGGCCCGGCGGCTTGTCTATGACCGCCATCGATTCGTCCTCGTGGACAACGGTGAATTCAACCGGCTCGGGCTTAACGGAGTGAGTCTCCGGAGGGGGCAACTCGATATTGACCCGGTCACCCATCTCGACCTGATAGCTAGGCTTACTCGGGCGGCCGTTGACGGTTATCAGGCCGTCCTTTATGAGTTTACCTATCCGGGTGCGAGATATGCCCTGCACCCTCTCGGCGAGAAAAGCGTCGAGGCGCCGACCTTCTTCGTCCGAGATGATGACCTGGTTCAGGTCGGAGTCTTCCTCGATGTAGTCGAGATGCATCTAAACTGGTTCTGTTGTTCGTCGTCGCAAGAGGAAATAGCTGATGCCGGCGATTATGAAGGCAATCAGCCCGATAAACTGGGAGGTCGATAGCTCATAGGAGAGAATCGACAGTGAACCCCTCGGGTCGCCCCTGAAGAACTCGGTCAGGAACCTCCCGAGGGAGTAGAGCATCACATAGGACAAAAAAATCTGCCCATCGAATTTCTTCTTCCGATAGATGAGCGTCAAGATGATGAAATTGATGAGATTGGCCGCTGAATTGTATAGCTGCGTCGGATGCACGGGGATGTTCAGCGGCGTGCCGAATATCCTGTGCGAGTACTCATTAGTGAATACTACGCTGAGGGCTGAATCTGTCGGGTGCCCGTAGCAGCAGCCGGCCATGAAGCACCCGCCCAGGCGCCCAATCGCAACGCCCAAAGCCATCGATGGCGCTACAATGTCCGCGCTCTTCAGGAACTTCATCCTGCGACGCTCCGCATATAGATAGGCCACGATCGCGCCCATCAGGGGTCCACCCCACCAGACTCCGCCGAGGCGCCATACAGAGAAGAGCTCCCCCGGATTCTCGATGAAGTATCGGATATCGACAACTATCAGCAGTATCTTGGCGCCAAGTATCCCAGCGAGAATGACCCAGACGCAGAGGTTGAATATGTGCTCCGGGTTCACGCCCTCGCGCTTCGCGCGATAATAGGCAAGAGTAATGCCCACGGCAAAGGCGATGCTGAGCGCAAGGCCATAAGTGCCGACTTCGAAGGTGCCTATCTTGAATAGTATCGGATGCATAATATCTCTAAATTTTTAGTCGATCCTAATGATCATTAGCAAATATGCAAGAAATCTCTCTAATATACGAATTTGGGTGAACCGGTGCGACTAACGCGCTTTTGCCGAGACCGTATTCGAAGGACCACTTTCGTTTCTGGCGGTCGAGTTGTCAACAGCTGTCACATAATATGAATACTCGGTGTCAGGCCTCACGGTCTCGTCTCTGTAGGTGGCCCTCAAAATCGGCTGTGGCGTCAGGAGCATGAAGAGGTCTTCCCCTGCCTTTTTCCTGTATATTAGGTAGCCGAGGTGATCGGGCGCTTCTTCCGCCATCCAGAATAGGTTTATAAAGCCCTGACCCGCCACGCAGTCGAGCTGATAAGGCGCGGACGGCGGGACATTGTCTTTCGGCATGGCAATGACCGTCGCTGAGGTCGCGCTCTCTGCGAATAGCTCGCCGTGGGCCGCGACTGTGGTTACGACGTAGCGATACTCGGTGTCATTGACAACATCCTGGTCGAGATAATTGCAGTCGGGCAGCAGCTTCTCATTCAGCGGCCCTATCAGCCGCCAGCCAGCATCCGGCACTCGATAGACGCTGTAGTAGGGAAGGTCCTTCAGCATATCGCCATTCGTGAGCTCGGTCTGGGGCTCCCATGTGAGCTTGACGAATGCGTCTCCGCATTCCGCGGTGATGTCCTCCGGAGGCTTCGGGCCGAGAAGAGGCATCGCCCGAGCGATGTTCGACGGTGGGCTCTTCCTGAAGTTACCGCCTTTCGTGAACACGAAATACTCGAATACATGCCCATACCAATCCTGCGGTGCCTCGATCCCCTCGCTGTTGTCGATGATTCGCGCCCTCCGTCCTAAGAGATGAACGCCTTGTATAAGCTCGCTCTCCTTGATGGAGAATATCCGCTCCGGTTCATTCCCGGTCTTGCCGAGTAGTCTGTCGAAGAACGATCTGCTGGAAGATTCCAGGCCGGATGGCTGGAGCCGTCTATAGACATCGATACGCTTCAAATCGCGGAATGGCGAGCCGTCTATATTTTCGCTCGGGATCGTGAAGTACAGAGTCACTGCCCCGCCACGCCCGGTCGCTTTCAGGTCCATTATGGGGAGCGGATCCCGAGTTTTCGGGACCAGCGGCTGCCCCTTCTTCCCGCAGCCGGTGAGTAGAAGAATGGCGATCAATAGCGCTACTAAAGCGGGGAGACCAAAGAAACACCCCCAAGGCAGGCTATGCAATCTGAGCTTCCCATCACGGCCAGGAGCGGATGGTATTGTATCTGGCATTTTTCGATCCAACAGTAAGGTCAAATAAGCTGATTATGACCTTCCGAAATTTACTGCCTGTGCCACGGAATTCAATACAATAATGTCTTGATAGATTGATGGGATAGCGGCTGGCGGGTCTTGGAGGAAGAGCTTTTAGCCGCTCTCTCCGAAGACCTTCTCAATGGGAACGCTTTTGAGTCTGCCAGAGCGATATGCCCTTAATCTCTTCTCAGCTTCTTCGGCCCAAATTGCATCGAGGGATTTGTCTGGCTCATCGAGGCTATTTATCAACGCCTCGACCATCATGAATCTTTCGTCGGGCTTCAACTTCAGAGCCTCCGCGAGGATCTCTTTACTACCCATGAAATCAACCTCCTACCGCGACATCTCATATTATACCTGAAAGACGAGCGGTTCGCGTTTGCCAGTGCGATGTTCGTATAGTCTTCCGCATGTCTTAATTTTCAGAGGGCTAAGAGTATCACAAAATAAACTGCGACAGGTCCCTGATCTCAGCGAGGTCCTTGAGCTTATCCCTTACATAGGCAACATCGACCGTTAGCTTCTTCTCTTCGAGGTCGGGTGCGTCGAATGAGACCTCGTCGAGCAGCTTATCGATAACCGTGTGCAGCCTTCTCGCGCCGATATCCTCGTTCTGGTTGTTCACTGTCTCGGAGATGCGCGCGATTTCACGGATTGCGTCCTCGGTGAATTCGAGATTGAAGCCCTCCGAGGCCAGCAGCGCCTTGCATTGTCTTATCAGCGCGTTCTGGGGTTCGGTCAGTATCCGAGTGAACTCGTTCTCGCCAAGGGATGAGAGCTGCACTTTGACGGGGAACCGGCCCTGGAGCTCCGGTATCAAGTCGGAGACCTTGCAGTTGTGGAATGCCCCGGCTGCGATGAAAAGTATGTGGTCGGTATTGACCATCCCATACTTGGTGTGGACCGTCGTGCCCTCGACAATCGGCAGGATGTCACGCTGCACGCCCTCTCGCGATACATCCGGCCCGCCGTAGCTCTCGCTGCCGACGATTTTGTCGATCTCGTCGAGGAAGACGATGCCGGTCTCTTCCACCCGCTCTATCGCGTCCCTGATGACGCTATCCATGTCGATCATTCTCTGGAGTTCTTGTTGAGTCAGTATCTCCATCGCGCGGCCGACCTTCTCCTTGCGTGTCCGTTTCTCGGTGGGGAAGGGGAGGGCAGATATCAGGCCCCTCAGGTCGATGCCCATCTCCTCGATGCCAGGCGATGAGAATATATTGAGCCCGACAGCTCCGGAACTCTCTTTGACCTCTATCTCTATTTCAGTGTCGTCGAACTGGCCTTCTCGGAATTTCGCTCGCATCTTCTCCTTGGTGGCCGCCCATTTATCCAGGGCTTCCTGATCGATCGCCTCTTCGGCGGCCGATTCACTCGTGGGTGCTTCTGAACCTTCCTGCATCGCGACCGTCATTTCGGGGGCCAGGATGCCGGGGGGAATGCGGTCCAGTATCTCCTTTATGCTCTCGCCGGATTTCTTTTCGCCATCGGACGGATTCACCTGCTCGGGCGTTGCGTCAACGCTTGCTTCTTCCGCCGGGGGAGGGGTGGTTCTGAACGGTGGGGGCAGGAGTATGTCCAGTATCTGCTCCTCGGCCCTTTCCTCGGCATTCCTCGTCAATTCGTCCATGTGCTCAGCGCGGACCTCATTGACTGAGAGCTCCATGAGGTCTCGCACTATGCCCTCGACGTCGCGGCCGACGTATCCGACCTCTGTGAACTTGGAGGCCTCGACTTTGATGAAGGGAGACATCGCAATGTTCGAAAGCCGCCGGGCGATCTCGGTCTTCCCAACACCTGTCGGGCCCACCATGATTATGTTCTTGGGCATTATCTCGTCGCGGAGTTCCTCATCAACGCGCTGCCTTCTCCATCGGTTCCGCAGGCTGATCGCGACCGCCCGTTTCGCGTCCTCCTGTCCGATGATGTATCTATCAAGTTCTTTTACGATTTGTCTGGGTGTTAGTTCTTCCATTAGTTACCCCGAATCCGAAAAACTCTAACCGCGGAGACCACCCAACGGGCCCCGGAGTTGACCGTTAGAGCTCGTCTATAGTTATGTTCTCATTAGTGTAAATGCAGAGAGATGCGGCGATTTTGATCGATGCCTCCGCAATCTCGCGCGCGTTGAGATTCGTGTGCGACATGAGTGCCTTTGCGGCTGAAAGGGCGTACGGGCCGCCGCTTCCGATGCCAATGACGTCGTCATCTGGCTCCACTACGTCACCACTTCCTGACACCAGCAGGATATTGTCCTTATCCGCTGCGACAATCAGCGCCTCGAGCCGTCTCAGAGACTTGTCTGTTCGCCACTCCTTCGCCAGCTCTACCGCGGCGCGGGGCAGGTTGCCCCTGAATTCCTCGAGCTTCGCATCGAAACGAGCCAGAAGCGCGAACGAATCACCCGCAGACCCCGCAAAGCCGCAAAGGACCTTATCAGAGTAGAGCTTTCGAATCTTCTTCGCATTGTGCTTCATAACAGTCTCGCCGAGCGTCACCTGGCCATCACCGGCCATGACGATGCGACCATCTCGCTTGACTGCAATCACGGTCGTTCCGCACATTCTCGTTTGGTCTGACAATAGCGTCATCCTTTCCGATCATTATTTGAAATCCGAATAAGACGAGAGGCAGGCCCCACGATCACTATCTCAACCCTAAAATGGGGCATCATGCTGCAAAAATCTCCCAATCTCTCCGGCCATTCTATCACAACAATCCCATTGCTGGCAAAGGAGTCAAGCAATCCCGCCTGCTCCGCCTGCTCCAGGTCATCAATCCGATACAGGTCCAGATGAACCATCTGAAGACTGCCTTTGTACACGTTCATTAACGTGAATGAGGGACTATTGACTAGAGCCACATCGATACCAAGGCCAGCAGCAATCCCCTTAGCAAGAACCGTCTTCCCGGCGCCAAGTTCCCCCGAAAGCAGGACCACGTCACCCGGATTGAGAGAGCGGGCAAGCCTCGATCCCAATTCCATCGTTTCATCCGCGCATTCGGTCCTCATTTCCCCGAAGATGTCTGGGGACCTATCTGTCATGAATCACTGAACCTCTAATTGACTTGATTAGTAGCGCAAGGGGAAAGTAGAGACGGCAATTTTGCCATCCTCTTAGCTAAATTTACTTAAGATGCTCCTCGAGGGAAGCAAACACTTGCGCGGCACTGATATCCTCCATGCAGACATGCCCCTTATCACAAGTGGCACGATAGCACGGCGCACATGGAGCGTCGGAAGTTATCTTGGTCCCCCGTCCGTAGAGCTCGATTTCGGCCTCGCAAGTCGGCCCCATCAGCACGACGACGGGCTTCTTTGCGGCTATCGCGAGGTGCATTGCAAGTGTATCCGCGGTGACTACAGCGTCGCAACATGCCACAAGGGCCGCAAAGTCGGGAAGCGAATGGTCGCAGCCAGCGTCGATCGCCGCTCCATCTGCCATCCCGGCGATGCGTCCATTTCGCTCGATCTCGAGTGGACCGCCCAAGAGCAGCGAAGAGAG
>JAFGIT010000088.1 GCA_016929465.1 Candidatus Coatesiibacteriota bacterium
CGCCATGACGAAGCCCAACCGGCCGCATTTCAATACGGCGATATAATTCACTCCAATTGTATTAACACCATGCTTCAGCATGGTGGCCCGAGAAGATAACGGCTTCCCAGACACTCCCGCTGAAGTAGGGGGCAAGCGATCCGCCAGCGATCTTGAGACCCCTTTTCACAGCATTGCGCTGCATCCACAAAACAGGACTTGACATACATATTCATGGCAATTAGATCACATATAGAAACATATAGAAACATATAGAAACATATAGAAACATATAGAAACATATAGCATATAAAACGGGAAATGGCTATGCTCTAAGAGCCCACGTAAATTGTACCAGGCTCTCTTATTGCGTTCAGACTCCGGATATCGCACCGATGCGATTGGTGAGGCGCGATCGCATGTTTCGACAACAGAAAATCCATAAGGAGGTTGGGAGGTGTCAAAGCCCTTCTATCTATCATTCTACCTGTTTGGCGTGCTTTGGCCGCCTTTCATTATCGGTAGCATATTTGTGATTTGGGGCAGTGGGGAGGATCTAACGTCAACAGCATGGAAGGCGACCTTGTTGCTCTCTTTTTTGGTGGAGGCAATACCTGTCGCTGTCGGATGTATGTTTATTTATAGCATCTGGGAGTCCATACAAGGTGGACGCGCCAGGACTACTCCGGCGAAGGCGGTCGGCTACATGTTCATTCCGCTGTTCAACATCTATTGGACATTTCAAGTAATATGGGGATTTGCTGAGGATTACAATAGGCTAATTCACTCTAAAGGGCTTCCCATCAAGAAGCTCCCTGAGAATCTGTTCCTTGCAGTTCCGACCCTCCTGTTTGTCCCAGGCGCCGTGCGGTTGGCCGCAGCTGTTGGCCAATTCCCCGATTTGTATGCTCTAAGCGCCTTGGTGGGAGGCGCCGCTTTGTTTTCGGACATAATCATCGCGGGCATGGTTATAGCGAAAAGCTGTGATGCCGTGAATGCCCTTTCAGATGAACAATCGAAACCGGCTTTGTCCCTGGAGGACATATCGCAGTAGGAACAGCCGTTGTCATTGCGGAATCGCTATTTCGGCCTCGGAATACCCAATTGAGCGCATATTTTGGCGGCGAGAATATTCGAGATCTCTGTATGGCGGGGAATCGTGGTTGTTCTCTTGGGATCGGCGAGATTGATGTAGCGAGTGTGTTTACCGCCCTCGCGGAGAAGAACGCAATCTAAAACGCCTTAAATAACGAATAAACTCCTTGCGCTTTAAACCTCAATCTCTTGCATGACGAGATCGGAGCCCGGCAATGAATCAAAATCGACCGGCTCGCGCATCATTCGCACGGCGTCAATTAGGTTCTCCTTCGCCTCTTCGAGTGTCTCGCCTTGCGTGAGCGCGCCGGGCACATCGTCCGTCCATGCGACCCACCATTTGCCATCCCGTATAAACTTGGCGGCTATTCTCATCGCATTTCTCCTAAATTCGTCTCGTCTCGGGCTATCGGGCCTTGGCAACGCCCCAATACGGTATGCATTTGGAGTTAATCATTGTTTTAGGCACCCTACCCCAATAGTCATATTGAGCGTGTTGGCGCCCATTTTGGACTGCGGCGGCTTGACGCCGCTTTGGTTTGCGGTGGCTTGACACCGCGCTCTATGGATTGCATTTTTATCCCTCCGAAGGGCCATTGTGGCAAAATGAAGGTTCATTGGGGTCGATGTCGCGTCAAGCCGCGACGAGAAAGAGCGGTGTCAAGCCACCGCACTCCAAATTAGGCCGACAGGTGAATTTCCCAAAACAACATCCGCAGATTCGGTTTGCCCTTGCCAGGTGGAAACCTCCTTCCATTTAATCCATGCGACGTATATCAATCTGATTATCGGGGCCCACATGCAGAAAATCAAACAACATCCCGGCGGTGGACTTGTCGAGGGCCTTCGAGGATTCGAGGTCGGGGAGGGAGGCGGCTCGGAGGGATTTTAGGCTGCCGAACTCGCGGAGAAGGTCTTTCAGGCGTTTCTCGCCTATCCCCGGGACTTTGAGTAGGTCCGATCGGAGCGTCTCCTTGCGGCGTTTGCCGCGATGGAAGGCGATCGCGAACCTGTGCGCCTCGTCGCGTATCTTCTTGAGAAAGAGCAAGGCCTCGGAGCCAGGTTCGAGATCGAGCGGGTCGCTCTCGCTATGAACGTAGATGATGTCGTCAGGAATCCCTTCCCTGCCCCGCGCCTTGGCAATCCCGAGCACCTTGAGCTGTTCGAGCCCGAGTTCGGACAGGACCTTCGCCGCAATATTCAGCTGCGCCTTGCCGCCGTCAATCAGGACGACCTCGGGCAGCTGCGTCCCCTCTGATTTCGCGCGGGAATACCTGCGGCTCAATACCTCGCTCATCATGCCCACGTCGTCGATGACGGTCTCGGACTTGATCGTGTACCGCCTGTATTCGCTCTTCTCGAAGCGATTCTCCTGCCAGACGATCATCGTCCCAACTCCCCATGAGCCGAATAGGATCGAGTTGTCGAAAACGTCCACCCGCTCGATACGCTTATCTAGACCAAGCCGCCGCCCGAGGTCGAGCGCCCCGACTGGAACCGCGCGGCCTGAACCTGTCGCGACATCTTCGAGCTGTGAATTCAGATACTGCTCGGCGTTGCGCTTCGCCATCGTCATCAGGTTCCTTCGGGAACCACGCTGGGGCACCGCGATCGAGACCTTTCGGCCCTGCTTTTTCGTCAGAAGCTCCGATATGAGCTCGCCATCGGCTATTTCGTATGGGACGAGAATCTCCTCTGGTATGGGCGTCAGGCGTGTCAGGTAGTATTGCTTGACGAAGCCTGAGGCCACTTCGTCCTTCGATAGCTCGATGAGCCGATTGAACATGAACTCCTCGTGCCCCTTAATCAGGCCGCCCCGCAGGAAGAAGACCTGTATCGCAACGGCTCGCTCTGAGAGCGAAATGCCGATGACGTCCTTGTCGCAGTATTCAGGGAGTGTGATCTTCTGCTTGACCTGCACCTTTTCGATGGCCGCGATCTGGTCTCGCAGGACGGCAGCCCGCTCGTATTCGAGTTTCTGTGCTGCGGTCTCCATTCTGTCGGTCAGGTCCTTGACAAGGTCGTTGCTCCTTCCCTCCAGGAACATGACTATCTGGTCGATAATCGCGAGGTAATCCTCGGGCGTGACTTTCCCTATGCAAGGGGCAAGGCAGCGCTTCATCTGGTGGTTCAGACAGGGGACGTCCTTGCGGTCGGTCGGAAGCTCGCGCTTGCAGCTTCGGACCTTGAATATCTTATAGATGAGTTTGAGCGTCGTGCGTATCGCGTGCGTCGGCACGAATGGGCCGAAATAGCGAGCGTCATCTCTCTTGAACCGGCGCACTATCTGAAGCCTCGGGAACGGCTCGCTGGTGATCTTCAGATACGGATAGTGCTTGTCGTCTTTGAGCTCGATGTTGTATCTCGGCTTCTTCTCCTTGACGAGGTTGCTCTCCAGGATTAGTGCTTCGAGCTCGTTCGCCGTGACTATGTAGTCAACGTCGTGGACGTTCTGGACGAGCGCCTTGACCTTCGTCCCGGACCGCTCCGGGTGGAGGTAGCTGCGCAGGCGATGCCGTAGGTTCTTCGCCTTGCCTACATAAATGACCTCGCCCGCAGCGTCCGACATGATATAGACGCCGGGCTCGCTCGGAAGGTCGGTCAGTTTGTCTCTGAATGCTCCAGTCTCAGCGTGGTCTCGCGTCATGGCGGTATCCTTGTGAATTCAATAATCATGAACGGCAATATGACATAGAACGGGCCTGCCGTGAATATGCGCCGAGATTGGGCCGCAGCTGCCATTCTCTGGATAGGCGGGTCAGGTGCGAGTTATCGGCAATTGCCCACCAGCGAGATGATTGAGACCGCTACCGCAGCCCCTCCCGCCAAAATGGGGAAAAGCCCCTTGGCCCCCGGAGAATGCTGGATCACAATTCGATCCCTTCTTCGGTCGAATGAGTGTTAGTCCCCCATCGGATAAGCGAATCTATTGATTGGCTGCCCGCGGCATGTCATTAAACCGAACTGGCGGTCTCTCATCTGGGTAGATCACGATGCCTTCTCGCTTGGCCATTTCGATTGGAATCGATATGATCTCGTCAGCATAAAGGTCATTCTCATCAACGGGCATGGGCTCAATGCGATGGTCGGCGCGGATCGTCGCCTCCCAAAGCAATTGATTCCATTTAGGCCAGTCGTCCGCGAAGGCGTCCGAGACTATTAATAAATCAATATCGCTTTCAGGTCGCTGATCTCCCCTGGCATAGGAACCATATACGATGGCGTAAGCAGCAGGAATATCAAATTCCTTGAGAACCGCGAGGTAACGCCTGACTATAGCTACTAAAGCCCGATCAACCACTCGAAAATCCTCTCTGACCTTCGGAAGTTCTCGGTCGCCCTCTGAGGATCCACTCGATCACGCCTTGCCTCCAAATACCTGCCAGCCATCTGATAAAAATTCATTACAGCAAGAATTTTCATGCTCTCTTCATCCATCGATAGGCCGGCCTTATTTGCGAGTTCGACTAGATTATGTATCCGTGGCGCAAGTTTCTCGGTCGCACGCATTACTAGTGCTTTCAATGCTTTTTCCAATGCCAGGTGAGCGAAAAACATGGCGTGCCTGTACTTATTTCGCGCCAGAATATCCCGCGCGAGGTCCATGTCCTCAACGGCTTCCTCGCGCCAGAGCCTGACCGTATTCTCTATGTCTTTGAGCATAGATCGACTCTATCACGAAGATGTTTTCTGCTGCAATACTTCGCCATGCTTCGGGTTTGACCTCAGATTGTAGGTAATTCGAGCACCACAATTTTCGATGGCATTCACATTCTATTGATCGCCGCCCTGATAAGGGCGA
>JAFGIT010000089.1 GCA_016929465.1 Candidatus Coatesiibacteriota bacterium
GAGCATGAAAAGTCTCCGGGACCTCCTCGGCGCTCAGAGCCACGACCCCGCTTGGGGCAAGATGCTTGTTCAGCATCAGAGGCATCCTTCCCGTCGGTATCAAGGTATTGCAATCAAAGTGCACAACCTGCCTGAGAGCGTGTACCCCGGCGTCGGTCCGTCCCTGTCCAAATACACGAAGCCGCGGCATAGAGAGCAGCGCACGCAGGTTGCGCTCTAACAGGTCCTGCACGGTCCGCCCCCCGGGCTGGCTCTGCCACCCCTGGAAGTCAGTGCCGTCGTATTGCAGATCGAGCCGGATGCGTTTCATGTTAGTTCAAAGTTCAAAGTTCAAAGTTCAAGGTTCATTCGTCCACTAAGGACACGAAGGAACACGAAGGTATCTGAAGAACGGAGGAGGTAGATTGTTAAGCTCAAGAGCCCCATTCACATTTAGCGAAATCTTGATCCTCTTCCCCTCTCCCTTCCCCATTGTCCTTACTTCTCCTTCGTGCCGCTTTGTGTTCTTCGTAGATCAATTTTTGATAAATTCTTAAGAATTGATTCGTCGGGATCGACGAAGATTGTCTCGAAGCTCGTGTATATCACCTTTCCGGGGATGGAGCCCTTCGGCTTTTTGACCTGGGAGCGTGGCGTGTAATCCACGGGGACATGCAGGGCGCCGCGGGACTTGCTGTGCAGGGCCGAGATGATTGCAGCCTCTTCGATTGTGCGCTTCGGTATCGGCGAGTTCCGCTCGCTGCGCCAGATGATGACGTGCGAACCGGGTATCCCCTGTGCGTGAACGAATAAGTCATAGGGCCTCGCGGTTCTGAGTGTAAGCTGGTCGTTTTCCGCGTTGTTGCGACCGACGAGAATCTCGAATCCATCCGACGATATAAAGCGTCGATAGGGTTCGGGTCTCTCTTCTGAGGCAGGCCTTTCGACACCCGTCACGATTTCATTGAACTTGCGCTCCGACATCTCGCCGCGGCTCAGGAGCTCCTCGGCGATCTGCCTCAAGCACTCGCTGTCCTCACATGATTCGACATGCAAAAGGACGTCTTCGAGATAAGATATCTCCGCGCGAACGCTCTTAAAGAGGTTCTCGCTGTGGGCCAGGCGGCGCTTTGCCTTCTTCGCTTTTTTGAAGAGCACGTCCACATTGGCCCAGGCCGACAGTTTACCATCCAGCTTGATCGATACGCTCTCCCCCTTCCCCGAAAGTATGTCCTCCACCTCGATGTGATCCATTCCCTTCTTCACGGCACGGACATTGACCTTGAGCAGCTCTCCCAGCATGAAAAGGCGGTTGACCTCATTCTCATCAACCGTCTCGGACTCCACGTTCACCAGGCGTCGCTTTGCTTTTGTCAATTTGGCCCTAACCATCTGGGCGAGCCTCTGGGCCATCTTCTCGAACGAGGCTGCAGCCTCCTTCGCAGCAAAGAAAGTCTCTGCGGCGGCAGCCATCGTGTCGAATTGTGCCATCCCAAAGCCTTCCTTCGAAAGGAGTGGGAAGGCGCAGAGTATCGATTTCTGACCGATGCCCCCCGGGAGGCTTTTCGCCTCTGGTTCAGTCATGATACAGGGCTCGAACCGCTCCTCCGATATATCACTCATCATCGAGGCGAATACGCCGGCGGCCGCTTGCTCCGAGTGCATCTCAGTTGGCTCTCGCTCAGTCCTGAAAGCTATCTCGCGCGCGGTAGTGGGTGAAATCCCGGAGAATTCATTCAGAATTCGCTTGTCCAGCCGAAGGGCCGGCTCCTTGCCCAGGGCGCCTGCGATCTCCGGCTCGGTTGCGGCGAGCGGATTCTGGCCCTGCGAGACAGGAGGCTCGACGTATTCCTCGCCCGGCAGAACCGGGCGCAGCCGCGACATCGCCTCGGTGACATGCTTACCGGCGTCGATAATCTCCCTCGTCTCCCTGTCGATCAGGATCAGGTTGCTATTTTTGCCCATCAGTTCGGCGATAAGTGTGAACTCCTGTTCATTGCCTGACAGGTCGATATTTACGAGCTCGAAGGTCACGACACGCTCGAGTGATTTCATGACGATGCTCGCAATCCTGGCGCCCTGCAGATGGCGCTTCATAATGCCGAGGAATGGGTTCTGCAGATCGGCTTTTCGCGGCTTCGTGCTCGTCGGATATAGCCTGAAGAAGGCCGCATCCCAGGAGATCACAATATAGAAAACCCGCAGCCCCGACTTCCTGACCGTGAGGAAGATGCTCTTTCGATCGCAGGGCTCTATGGCCAAAATCTTCCCGCCGACCAGGTTCTTTCTGAGCCAGCAATAGATGCCTCTCAAGACGATTGAGTCCAGTTCCCTCTCTCCTTCCGTGATTGAAACACAGGGGCAATTGCAGACAATATGTTTGATTATCCCCCTACGCCGCGCAAAAACCCTTGACACGTTTAGTAGAATAGTAACAGAAGATTAAGGAAATTGGTTCTGATTATAGGAGACCACCGTCATGATTCTGCGATGGCTGCCGATTATTGTCATTCTAATTCTCGCCTCATGTCTGAATGCTGCAATTCATGCTGAGACATTGAGCGTCACCGCGTCGATTCTTCCTATCGCGGATTGGGCGCGCAACGTCGGAGGAGACCGCGTCAGCGTGACGTGCGTTCTCTCCGCAGGCTCAAGTCCGCACACATTTGCCCCTTCGCCATCGGACGTCAAGCATCTGGCCTCAGCGGATGTCTTCCTGATGGTCGGCGTGGGCCTCGAGGAGTGGGCTGAGAAATTCGTCTCAGCGGCGGGACGGCCCACACTAAAGGTATGCAGGTTGGGTGAGGCAATTGGTTACAAGGCCGGAGACAATCCCCATTTATGGCTCGATCCGGTGCTTGCAGAGAGAATGGTGAAGGAGATAGCTCGTATCTTCTCGCAGATGGAGCCAGCATCGGCTCCCCTCTTCCAGCAAAATGCCGAAACCTATATGCAACGCCTCAGCTCGCTGCACGAGCGTTTTGATGCTCGATTCAAGCAACTCACGGGTCGCAAGGTCGTTCAGTTCCATCCCGCATTTACCTATTTGCTTCGCAGGTATGGGATCGGCGAATTGGATATAATCGAGCATCATCCTGGCAAATCGCCAAATAGCAGGCACTTGCAGAAAATCATCGTTGCACTCCGGAAGGAAAAGAGGCGGGTCGTGCTGATGGAGCCGCAGTTGTCCTCCAAGGCGGCGGCAACGGTCGCCAAGGAGTCGCAGGCCAAGCTCCTGGTGCTGGATCCGCTTGGAGACCCGACCATCGAGGAGCGAAGCACTTATTTGAAACTAATGGAATTTAACCTGGACAACCTGCTAATCAATCTGAAGTAGGATCAGATGGACACAAATTCAGAGAATTGCAGCATCGAACTGGCAACGTCGGGCGATGGCTTTGAGAAGCCGATTGAAGTGGCTGGACTCAGCTTCGCCTATCCCCAAGCACTGACGCCCACGCTGCTGAATATCGACTTCGAGCTATCAAAGGGCGCCTTTCTTGCCCTGATCGGCCCGAACGGAGGAGGCAAGACCACGTTCATCAAGATCCTCCTTGGCGAGCTGGAACCGACAGAAGGCGTCGTTCGTGTCTTCGGAAGAGTTCCTTCTGAATTGAATGAGCTGAGGGCAAAGATAGGATATGTCTCCCAGAAGGCACACTTCGACCAGTCATTCCCTGCCTCCGCGCTCGACGTCATTCTCATGGGCAGCTACTTCGAGACGGGTCTATTCAAGAGAATCTCCAGAGCAAAGAAAAAGCGGGCCAGGGAATTGATGGAGCGATTCGGGATAGCCGATCTCGAGAACGCCCAAATCGGCAAGCTCTCCTATGGCCAGCAGCAGAGGGCATTCATCGCGAGGGCGCTGATGCCTTCTCCGAAGCTCCTGATACTCGACGAGCCGACCGTCGGAATAGACACCGACGGACAGGCGCTATTCTACGAGAAGATAGCACGGCTCAATCATGAGTTAGGGATAACGATCATGATCGTCTCTCACGACATAGCGCAGATCGCGGAGCATGTCGAGGAGATAGCCTGCCTCTATAAAACGATGCACTGGCATTCGAAATCGGAGCTCGTGAACGAGGAGGTGCTCAAGAAGATCCGTTCATGCGAACTCGATGCATACTTGAAGGAGCATCTGAGGCATATTGAAGAGTTCCACAGGAGCGGCAAATGATGCTCTCACCAATGCAGGTCTCGGGCAAATAGATGACCTCTCAGATATCCTTCCTGGAATCGCTTCAGACTTTCGAATTCATGCGGAATGCGTTCCTTGCGGGAATCATCGTCGGCGTCACCTGCTCGATACTCTCCGTTTACGTGGTCGTCAAGAGGCTCGCGTTCATCGGCCAGGGCATCTCGCACTCTGCATTCGGCGGCGTCGCGCTTGCTCTGTTTCTATTCCAGGACAGCGTCGGGGCTGACCTTAAGGTCAACATAGTAACGCTGATATTCTGCCTTCTGGTTGCAGCCCTGATCGGCTGGGCGAGCCGCGGAAGGCGCATCTCGGAGGACTCGGCCATCGGCATATTCTTCGCGGTTTCGATGGCCGCCGGGGTGATATTCATCGCGATGAGACATCGCTATACGGGTGAGGTCTTCAGCTATCTCTTCGGCGATATTCTCGGCGTTAGCTCTGTCGATATTGCATCGATCACTATTCTCGCGGTCCTCGTCCTCGGGGTGATAATCGCCTTCTTCAAGGAGATCTTCTTCTTCTGCTTCGACGAGAGACTCGCCACGATCAGCGGGCTGCCGACCAGGTTCCTGCACTATCTCCTTCTTATACTCCTCGCCTTCACGATAGTCATCTCGATCAAGGTCGTCGGGATCATTCTGGTCTCGGCATTCCTGGTAATTCCTGGCGCTACTGCGAAGCTTCTCTCGGCGAGCTTCAAGAAGATGTTGGTCATTGCAACCGCCTTGGGCACCACATCGTCACTTATCGGCCTCTATGCCTCCTATCATCTGGATATACCATCCGGCGCGACCATCGTGCTGGTCCAATTCGCGATGCTGGCCCTCGCGATGCTCTACAAACGACTGAGGGCCTGAATTCCGACCGCTACCAGGTGGTCTCCTTGATATCACACAGCACGTTATTGAAGGGATCGAGCTCGACTCGCTTCGGCTTTTCTGGGGCTGTCAGGACAAACTCGTGCTCCTTCTCGAATACGATCTGCCTCGATAGATAGCGCCCATCGCCCTTGGTATAGACCCATATCGGAAGCGGCATCCTGAATAATTTGTCGCCAACCTGCCTTAGCTTGAAGACGACTTCCCACGAGCCGCCCTGCGCCTTTCGCTTGCTCCACGAATACTCATACTTCGGGTAGCCAGTGCCGTAGATCCACTGGTCGAAGAACCATCTCAAAGAAGGCTCCCCGCCTATCTCGATCAATCGCTCTCGGCCCAATGTTAGCTCGCAGACCTCCTGGAAATCTGACGTTGTCGCCCGTTTCCATTTGAACTGCTCGACGAATGTCCGGAGTATTCGAATGATATCATCATCGCCCACCATCATCCGAAGCATGTGCATGATGTAGGCTCCCTTGTGGTAGGTCAGCTCGAAATACGCTCCCCTCAGCCGCGGTCCGCCGAGCCAGATGGCACCTTTCTCATCTAGCCTCTTGGCGTTGTATCCCCAGTCCTTGAGACGCTTTTTGACTGAGTCATTATCGCGTGCTGATTGCAGGTACATTAGCGTGGACATCTCGGCGAAACCCTCGGACAGCCATTGCTCGGCCGGTGAGAACCAGCCAACCAAGTTGCCCCACCACTGGTGGGATACCTCATGGCAGTAAAGCCCCGCCTGCCAATCGCCAGTCGTCCTTTGGCGACCTGTTATCGTTATGAATGTGGCAAAGCCTCTTCCATGGCCCCAATTAATTGGGCACGCGGATAGCTTGGAGTACGGGTATTGCCCGAAGAGCTTGCTATAGAAATTCAAGCTGCTTTCGATCTCGGGAAGAACATATTTCTTCGCCTGAGCGTTGTCCTTCGAGTAAACGACTATTGGTATGCCATCTGCCTCGCTCTCCAAGGCAAAGAGCTCCCCGATCACGAAGCCCGGGAAACGGGTGCAATGCTCCCCGACCCAACGTTTCGTCCGATAGCCGTCTTGGAGCTCTTCTCCGAGAGGTTTCCCTACTGAGACAACCTGGAACTTATCCGGCACGGTTATCGTCAAGTCAAAGTCAGTGCAATCCAAGTAGCCAGTGTCCGGTAGCCAGCCGTCCATGTAGCCGTAAGTCCAATCGATGTCGCCTGGGTCCCGGCCCTCGGCATAGAGCATATTCATTCTTCCGGCCTTACCATCGACTGGATCGACTGGAATGAAGAGCATATTCCCCATATCGAAGAACAAAATGTCATTGCCACCCGCGTCGGTTAGGGCGGTGGGCGTGAGGGCATAGAACTCGAACAGAGCATGAGTCGCATTCGGCTCGAGGGTCTCATATTCGAATAGTATTTCGAACTTGCCCTTCTTGACCTTATCGAGTGCACCCTTCTCGAATTTCACATCCACCGACCACGACATGGTCTTCACCAGGTCCTTCTCTTCATGCTCCAGCTGATGCTGGCTCTTCGTGGTCCTCTGAGAGAGAGCATCATATTCGCAGTATGTCCTGATCCCCTTGTATTTCGATTTAGATAGATCTCTCTTCTCTCGACCGCCGAACCACTCTTCTCTGACTGCGGAGGGATTGTGAATGTAAAAGAGGACGTCGTGCCTTGGCGTATCCCATCCAACGTAGAAAAAGGAGTCGTCGGATGGGAGCAGGCATAGGGGCTTCGATGTTTCACCGAAGGCCAGGTCATGAGTGCGCATCCTTGGTATGAGCAGGTCGAAGAACACATCGCTCGCCTCGAGCACGAGCTCTTCGTCTTCTATCGGTGTGGTCTCGAGCTTCGACATGAATGCCCGCATCCATTCCGGATGGCCCCATATCACGGCGCTTGTGAATGCAACGCCTTCGAGCGTTTCCGCATCGAGGTGTAGTTTGAGCTGCTCAACCTCCCTCGTCGAATTCTCGATATCCGAAGCGAGCTGAGTCGGTGGGCGATAATCCATCGAGCCTTTGCCGACGACGTAGCCGGCCAGGAGGTTGCCATCGACCTCAACCGCGACCAATTTGCCGCTCGGCATGGAGAATTTCATACGGTCATGCTCGAATTGGAGGTTCTTGAACTCATAGACCTTTCTCGGGAAGGGCTTATATCCCTTATCCTGCCGTCTCTCGCCCCTGTAGAATGGAATGAAAAGGTCGTCATACGACTGGACGACCTCCCTGGAGTCCGCGACATATCCCTCAGCCTTCTTCTTCCAGCTGATCCTCCAATTCTCGACCTTGAATCGCTCGCCCACCTTCTTGGTGCCGACGAACATCGTGCTGGTGATCGAATCACCGTTTGATCGGACGCGCGGATTCTCTCCTATCTTGGTGATACGGGCGCAATATGATGTAAATTCAGGCGGCTCCTTATCCGGCAGGGATTCGTGCTCAGCTGGATCCCACGGGAATTCTATGCTCTCCGGACCAACCTTCTTGGCCGCTTCGAGAAGATGCTCGATGGCCTCAACAAGAGCCTGGTCCGGGCCGTCGGCGCTCTTCGAGTACGAGATGGTGGGGCCCATCAGAACCGCGACCAAGGTGAAGATAATCGTCAACATCGAGAGATTGCGCATCGCCATCGGGGTCCCTCCTGGTATCGAGATGTAGAATCAAGCACAGCGTTCCAATTCTGATATTAAGGCATCAGGCGGGATATTTCAAGGGAAGCGCGGCGGCTGGGTTTGACCTCAGATTGTAGGTAATTCGAGCACCACAATTTTCGATGGCATTCACATTCTATTGATCGCCGCCCTGATAAGGGCGA
>JAFGIT010000090.1 GCA_016929465.1 Candidatus Coatesiibacteriota bacterium
ATCTGTCAGAGCATGTTTCGAGCGGATACGTTACATAGGATGTCAGAAATCCGCACTCGATTGGGATTAGCAAAGAGAGCGCTGATTATTTTGCTGCATCGTTTGATATCTCAACGAAGATGACAAGTTTAATCATGGTCAAAACAGATGATTCCCCTGACGTATTGGCCCACATCGAGGCCTTCGAAAAGATGCGCCTGGGCACCACGAAGCTTCGGGATTGGCGGCTTCGAGGCGACTCGCTGACATGCGGCGTTTTGGCTGCTCTCTCCAGATTCGAGGCCCCGGTATGGAGGACAACTCGCTTCAGGGAATTTTTCATCAAGGCAGGAAAACTCCAGACTTAGGAGAGTCGGAAAATGCGAGAGTTAAACAGATTTCAGCTGTCTGACCACTTCAATCTCCGCGAGTTTCAATGTCCATGCTGCGGCCGGGTCAAATTGCACTCGGCTGTGATCGATGCTCTAGAAGCACTTCGAAGCAAGATTGGCAATAAGCCGATTATCATAGAATCAGGCTACAGATGTGCGGAGCATAACGAGGATATTGGCGGAGCACCTGACAGCGATCACCTATACGGCTGGGCAGTGGATGTCAGAGTGAACGAGATGTCTCCCGCCGAGATCGCGAACGCGGCCAAGCGCTTGCCAGCTCTGATCAAGCGACTTGGTCTATATGAGGGCCGAGACTGCGTGCACATCGGCGTAGTGGAGCGAGAGGATTTCCCCTCCAGATGGGGAATGCCCTGAGCATGGACAGACCTGGGGGAGATAATGTTGCTGACAGATGAAGCTCGCCTGATTGATGAAATCAGGCGAAAGGAAAAAGAGAATAATACATCGCGGCCGTCCTTTATCGACGGTCTCCAGCCCTACTGCGTGGAAAACGTACGGCCCGTCAATCCCTTGTCTTATACGACGAGAATGCGAACTGCGGTGCCTGTTGGGGATAATGGGACGCTGGTCGTCGTCGCTGATTTCGATGCGTAGCAATTCGGGCTGCGCAAAGCGGTTTGGGAAGCAAATTCCTCAATATCCGAGCAGCTCGTGTGAGTCATAGATGTTATAGGCATAGCCCTGCTCCGTGAGAAACCGCTGGCGATTCATCGCGGCTTCCTGCTCTCTGGTGTCCTTTGAGACGATGCTGTAGAAGTGTGCTCTCTGGCCGCGAGATTTTGGCCTGAGTATCCTGCCTAGCCGCTGTGCTTCTTCCTGCCTGGAGCCGAAGGTCCCGGAGACCTGAATTGCCACGCTGGCATCTGGAAGGTCAACTGCGAAATTCGCTACCTTGGAGACGACCAGGACCTTTATCTTGCCCGTTCTGAATTCTTCGTAGAGCATCTCACGCTCCACCGTCGGCGTCGCTCCGTGCAAAAACGGAGCTTTCAACTCGTCCGCTATCTCCTGAAGCTGGCGAATATAGACACCTATTATTAGTATTTGCTCTCCCCTGTGCTCTGCCACCAGGCGGTTCACGATATCCAATTTGCGGTAGTTCTCTGCCGCCAGCCTGTGTTTCTGCTGATGGTCGGAGAGTGAATAGCTGCGACGAATGTCCCGTGGCATCTCGACCCGAATCTCCATGCACTGCGCCTCTGCAATGAAGCCTCTATTCTCCAGGTCCTTCCAGGGAACATCGAACTTCTTCGGGCCGATTAAGCTGAATACATCCGCTTCCAGCCCGTCTTCACGAACGAGTGTCGCTGTCAATCCGAGACGTCTCTTGGCCTGAATTGCGGCGGTCATCCTAAAGACAGGAGCCGGCAATAGGTGGACCTCATCGTAGATTATCAGCCCCCAATTCTTCTCATCGAATATCCGATAGTGCCGGAATTCCCCGTCCTTGTCCGTCCGATGTGTCAGCATCTGGTAAGTGGTGAGAGTTATCGGTTTGATATTCTTCTTCTCGCCGCTGTATTCACCCACATCATCGGAAGAGATATTCGTCTTGTCGAACATCTCGGAGATCCACTGTCTTATGGCGACGATATTGGTGCAGATCACGAGCGTCTCGCATTTGAGCATCGACATGGCGGCGAGCCCGACAACCGTCTTCCCGGCGCCGCATGGTAAAACAACCACACCACTCCCACCCTCGAATGAACCCTTCGCATGAAATGCTTCCGCGGCAAGAAGCTGATAGTCCCGCAGTTTGAATTCCGCACCGTCCGAGGTGAAGGAGCTGAGCGAAAGCTCGAAGAATGCGCCATCCACATATCCGGCGATGTCCTTAACAGGATATCCGATCCGAGTGAGCGCCTGTTTTATGTCACCTCTGTACTTGGGCGGAATCAGAAGCTCCAGGCCGCCGACCTTCTGACCGACATATTTCGCCACACGCTCAGTGCTCATTATTTCAGAGATGAGAGCCTCATCGTCAGAAATGAGAATCAGGTCGTCTCCTCGCTTCTGAAGAACCAATCGCCCATATCGGCCCATGTAATCGACAATGTCGCGCCTGACGTTCTGCGGGGTCTCGTATTTGCCGTAGCGACTGAGGAACTCGATGATATTGTCGGGAGTCAGTCCGGATGCTGCGGCATTCCAGAGAGAGATTGGTGACACTCGATACGTGTGTATATGCTCGGGGCTCTTGACGAGCTCTGCGAAGAGATTGAGATAATTTCTGGCGACCGCAAACGCCCGATTCTCAACCTCTATTAGAACCGACCCGTCGCTCTGGATAATCAAAGGTCTGTCGTCAAATTCGTCGATCATCATCCTGCTAAATTCCGATTGGATTCAAAATCAAGAGAGGCGGCGAGATGCTTCATTGGATGCGAACAGCAGTGAAGGCTACGGAATTGATATCAAGATCCCCTTTTTGCCGCACGCAAAGCCCTTGTCGGCCTCGAGCATGAAGACGGAGTAAAGCCACTCGTTCTTGTCGATCAGTATTTCCTTCTGCCAGGTATGGCCGCCGTCCGTTGTGTGAAGGTAGATCGACTCCTGTCCAACGATATAACCCGTTTTAGCGTCAACGAAGCAGACGCCATTCAACTCGTGCCTGGCCCCGCTCTGTTGTGGCCTCCAGGTGATGCCCCCGTTCGATGTGTGGATAATCACGCCATCAGTTCCCACTGCCCAACCTCTCTTCTCATCAACAAAGCAAACATCGAGAAGGATCGATGCCGTTCCCGATTCCTGGAACTCCCAGTTAGCTCCGCCGTCCGCCGTGTGGAGGATTGTGCCACCCAATCCGACAGCCCAGGCGTGATGCTCCCCAGCGCAATCGACGGCCATTAGAAGCCGCTTTGTCTTCCGCTCGGACTCTGTCCAGCTCGCGCCACGGTCCTCTGTGACGAGAACGCGACCAGATAGTCCGACCACGTAGCCGACTCGACCTGCGAACGCGATGCCATCTAGCTCGGCTCCTCCAACACTGATCCGCTTCCAGGTGCGGCCACCGTCTGCAGTGGAGTAGAGAGTGCCCAGTTCTCCGCAAACCAGGCCATTCAATTCATCGAAGAACCAGACGCCTTTGAGTCTCACCTTCTTGGATATTCCGCTCCTAAGGCTTGACCAGTTCTGACCACCATCA
The DNA here is from genome assembly GCA_016929465.1 of Candidatus Coatesiibacteriota bacterium. Lineage (GTDB taxonomy): Bacteria > B130-G9 > B130-G9 > B130-G9 > B130-G9 > JAFGIT01. The sequence goes on from JAFGIT010000090.1 coordinate 3,541, forward strand.
TCGGTTCTCAGGATGCGGGCGTTGTCCCCGACCAGGAATCCCGTGTTGGCATTCAGGAAGAACATCCCGTGCCAATCGCCCGCCTGGTTGCCCTCCTGAAGAATTTGGAAGCCACACGCGAATCCCAAAAACCCGAGCGTTGCGACGAGAAAAACCAATCGTCTGAGCGCGACGTGAGACATATACACTGCATCCTGTCTATTTCATGTCATATAAGCCAGCACTAATCCGGGCCGAAAACCTGCATTAGAATACTCCCGGTACCGAGTCCTGCAAGTGAATATTGGCGAGAGGTGTGGCCCGAAATCGCAGGCAATCTGGGGACCGTATTGATTTCAGCGAATTGCCATCTAACTAATCTGCTTTACTCAGTCAAGCTTCCTCTTGAAACCAACGGTCCCGTGTGGTGTGAGCGCCCCGTTTTGGGGTAACTACACCACAAATCCGCCCGGGATCGATCGGCACTGATGTCAGGATATTGCGATCCGAATCGACCTCCGCGAGGGGGCTTGGCTCCTACTGAAAGGGGGATTTGGGTGAAGAAGGGGCAGGTTAGAGTGAATTTATCTGCATTCTGGAACGCTACCTGCTTGACTCAGTGAATTGCTGTCGACGACCTATGACATAGCAACATATTTCACAAAGGAGAGCTCGACACAAAACGGACACGGACTGAGTGAATGAAAATCGCTGCAGCGCTAACGCTCGCAGCCATCATCTATCAGGAGTTCATCTGCACATTTAGCAGCGATAGTCCTGTGTTGGCGACCTTATGTAGGAGAAAAGAATGGCGAGAACCCTCGTGACCTGTGTTGTGCCTGCCCTGGTGCTCTTCGCCGCGTGCGCGACACCTGTCTTCTCTGGGGAGGGAATTGAGGGGTCTCTAACAGAGACATCAGACTGTCTCTTCATTCAAAATGAGCATGGTCTCGAGCAGGCTGAATTAGCGGCCCTGCTATCTGAATTGTCAGAAAAGGGCATCGAGCTGATTCAGCGTCGCGGATTGAGCCATACAGCCCCGGTGTATATCCCGCTCGGAGCGGGCCTCAACGGAGCCACCGCGCAATTGAGATTCGTATCCGCCTTGCGCAACTCGGAGCCACCGCACAAATGCTACGCCCATGGAGAGTCAGACGGCGAATACTATTGGGCTCGGTGCAAATCGAGGATGGAGGGCCTCCAGGAGCTTCCTCTTATTGATCTGAGCTCAACTGGGGTTGAATGCGAGTCTGAATTAATTACCCCATGGTTTTCCGATCTTGAAGGGAGCATACACTGATGACTCAAGGAATGATTGAAAAAAGCATACTGCTCATTGAGGATGATGATGCTTTCCGGCAAGTTACATCGGAGGTACTGGATTGCCTGGGATATACGGTCAATGCCGTCAATAATTTATCGAGCGCGATAAGTGCTCTCAGGCGCGCTGAATTCGACATCATTCTGTCCGACCTCTGCATATCGGGAGATCGTGACGGGC
>JAFGIT010000091.1 GCA_016929465.1 Candidatus Coatesiibacteriota bacterium
CGTCATTTGAATACTGAGCATTTTTGATCACGATCTTCCCGCAATCGACGAAGAGCGACCCGTTCCTGGCATTCCTGGTCGGCATCACGCAGTCGAATATATCCACTCCGTGGGCTACCGCATGCGCGATATCAAGGGGGAAGCCGACGCCCATAAGGTAGCGCGGTTTATGCGGCGGCAGCTCATCAGTGCTGACCTTGACCATCTCGAACATCGTCTCCTTCGATTCCCCGACTGCGAGCCCACCGATTGCATAGCCGTCGAAGTTCATCTCCCTGAGACGAACGGCGCACTCCGAGCGGAGTTCGGGGAAGGTGGCGCCCTGGACGATACCGAATATTGCAGAGGCCTGCCCGATGAATTGTGCTGAGCGCTCTGCCCAATCGAGCGTCAGGTTCATCGAGTTACGTGCATAGTCGAAGGTGGCTGGATTCCCCACGCACTCATCGAGGACCATCGCGACATCCGAGCCCAGCCGCATCTGCATCTGAATCACATTCTCGGGCGTGAAGAAGTGAGAGGACCCATCCAGGTGAGAGACGAAGTGCACGCCTTCCGCCTCGATCTTTCGCAGGCTCTCGAGGCTATAGACCTGGAAGCCGCCGCTATCGGTTATGATAAGGCCATCCCAGTTGATGAAGCGATGAATTCCGCTCATCGCCTCAACCAGGTCGATCCCGGGCCTGAGATAGAGATGATACAGATTGCAGAGCATCCCCTGAACGCCGCAAGACAATAGCTCCTTTTGCGCAACACCCTTGACCGTGCCCTGGGTACCCACCGGAAAGAACGCCGGCGTCTCGACCGTCCGACCATTAATCCTCAGTCTTCCAGCTCTCGCGGCACTCCTTCCGGACCGCGCCACAATCTCAAAATCCAGCATAGTCTCCTTCCTGGTTCCATTCGACGCTCAAATCTCGCCCTCAATGTCCGAGCAGTTCTTTATCTGCGGTTCGCTTCGAGTCAGGTGTTTATGACACATCGCGGGCATCCGGGCAAGATTGGGCGCATCAGTAATGATAGAACAAGTTCCTGAAAGGGACGCCTCTGAATCGGTTCGGGGCGCCGCGAAATCTCTCGGCTCGATTGCCCGCAATCTTGCAGGGATTGCTCATTCAGGTCAATGCAATTGATTGGGCATCGGTCAGCGCTTTTCCTCGGCGGCGGAGAGATGCGTGAACTAGTTGGGAGGGAGGGGGAGAGGAAGGGTGAATGTCACCCTGGTGCCCTTTCCGATTTCAGAATTCGCCCAGATTCTCCCGCCATGTTGCTCGATTATGTTGCGGCTTATGTAAAGGCCCAGTCCCGCTCCCTTGACGCTGGCGAGGCTCTTTTCCTCGAGCCTGACATACTTATCGAAAATTCGCCTGCAGGCAGCAGGATCCATGCCTCTTCCGTTGTCTTCCACCGCGATAGTGACGAACGATCCCTTCCAGAATTTGTCATGGCTATTCATGTAAAGGCACGATGAGGCCGACAAGGAAGGATCCTGGACGAAGTCGGTCATTCCCGAAGATATCCGAACCACCCCGCCGGGATCCGTGAATTTCGTGGCATTGCCCACAAGGTTGATGAGAACCTGCTCGAGGGAGTCTCCTATCGCATCGAGTCTGGGCAGGCCCTCCGACAACTCCAGTCTCAAGTCTATTTCTTTGTCGCTGGTCTGAGCTCGCAATGCGTCCGCAGTGTGCTTGATAAGGGCGTTGACATCTATTCGATCCATCTTGAGGGCCTTTGATGCGTTCTTATGCCTGATCAGATCTAGCGTCTCCTCAGTCAGCCGAGATAGTCTTTTCACCTGGCCGTTGGCCACATCTCTGTTTCGATTTGAGCGGTCCACACCGTTGGCGGATATCTCTTCGAGGCAATACTGGATCGTCGTCAGCGGAGTTCTCATCTCATGTGTCAGGGAAGCCACGAGCTCCTCGATGAGCTCGCTCTCCTTCCGCATGCGGGAGTAGTCCATGAGAAGACCCAAGTGATGCGCGATTATTCTTGCGAGCGGCAAATGCTCATTCTCGCTGAATACATCAGGTTCCTTGCTATCGGCGTAGAGCACACCCTGTAGATTGCCGCTGGCGAAGACCGGCACGCAGATCACCGAGCCTAGTTGGAAGCTCACGATGCTCGAACTGCCCATGAACCGTGGATCGCTGAGTGCCGATTTCAGTAATAGTGGCTCTCCGGAGCCCTTCACGAAGTTCAAGATACTCGTCGAAAGGGAGGCGTGTTGCTGCGGAGCGGCGGAGAAATTCGTCGCCGCCTCGAATTGTATCATTCCCCGGCTGTTGAAGCCAATGACCAACCCCCTATCCGCCCCTGTTATCGTCACCATGGTCCTCAAAATGGAGTCGAGCGCGGAATCCATATCCTGAGCAAATCGCACCTTTTCGAAGGCGTCGAGCACGCATAGCACCTTGTCGGAGTAAGACCTGTCTTGAGCGATCCTACGGCGCAAGGCCACTGCCCTCTCTCGCTCGCGTTCCGCCCCAGCCTCATCGAATACGTCTTCCAGCCCTTGAATTAGACTTTCGACCCGGGAGATATTGCCATCATCGAGACAGAATTCCGCCCATCGCAGCCTGGTTATGGACTCCTCGAAGCGAGCACCGGACGCCGAAAATGACTTGATCGCGAACTCAAATAGATCGTGGGCTGTTTTGCTGTTGCCTTGCTGCGCGTAATAGAGGGCCCACTCTCTCTCGATCAGATTGAGAATATGCTTGCTCCCGATCGTCCTGGCTCGCGCCTCGCATTTTTTTATGTAATATGAGAATCGCTGCCGCGCTTTGAGCAATAGCGCCAGCCGCGCCATTCTCAAGTAAAGGTCCGGCAGAATGTTCTCATCTCTCAGTTCTTTGGCGATCCTGATGGCGCTCTTGAGGGATTTCTCGGCCACATCGGGCCTAAGATCATCCATCATGAGGTCTGCTAGAGCCAGCTCCACGAGCATAATCTCCCTCTGGAAGTGATGCTTCTCCGCAATATTGCGGGCCTTCATCAGGATCTGGTGTGCCTCCTCGCCTTTGCCTTGAAGCATCAGCACCCTGCCGAGGCATGGTAGCCCAGCGATGTAGCTAGTGATTAGCCCGTGCTCACCAGCGAGCTGGATGCTATTCCTTAGATTCACCTCGGCTGAGCGCAGAGTCCCAAGCTCGATTTCTGCTTTGGCAATGCTTATGAGAGAGTTTATTTTGTTCAGCGCAAAGCGCGTTATCTCGGCAATGCGGCACTCCTCCTTGGCGTAAGAGAGCGCCTCCTCCCACCGGCCGAGATGTCTCAGCGCCCTTGCCGCACCCTTCGTTGGGAGGAACTTGCTGTTCTCGATCAGTCCGTTGCGTACGGAGACTGCATAGCCCTCCAGGAAGTGCCTCAATGCCTCCTCGGCTTGGCCCTGGTGCAGGCACACGCTTCCCGCGACATGGCGGATCATGATCTCATCATCGGGCAGAAGATTCTCTACTTTCTCATCGAGCAGCTCTTTGATCGACTTCGCGCTCTCGGTCACATTCCCGGCCAACAATTCCAGCCACGAGAGCTCGTGGCGCAACGGAATCCAGAATGGATAGTGTGTCTCCTCCCGCGCAAACGGCTCCAGCAGGACCAGTGCTCGCTTATATAGCTCTATTCCTGCCTCGTAGTTTCCCCAATCCTCATTTATTAGGCCCGCTTCTCTCAGCAAGGGACTAGCAAATTGGGCCATCGAGCGCTCGTCCAGACCGGCCTCCTCCATATCAGCGATCGAGTCCATGCAGACCTTGAGTCCCGCCTCGCGGTCGCCGTGGAACGTAAAGCCTCTTGCCATCAGCTGCTCGATCTCCGATATCGTTGTCCAATTCGGTGGACGCGATTGACGCAGCAATTCGATGGCTAGTTTCATCATAGAGAGATTGACCCAATGGTCTCTCTTATCTCTGTTCTCCAGTATCTCCTCGACGGCAAGTTCCATCGCCTCTTTTCTGCGGCCGGCGCGAACCAGACTCTCGACCAGCATGAGAGCGTCGAATTCACTTCCCTCTGCTCGGCTAGATAGCAGGATATCAGCAATCCTGGAACTCAGCAGCTGCACTCGCTCCGGATCGGCTTCTCTCAATATCAGAGCCGGCAACTCAGCATTCTCGAACCGAACATTGGAGGTGTGCCTGAAGGCATCCAGTACCAGAATTCCCGACTTCTCGAGCTCCATCACTCCTGCTGCGAATTCACCCGCTCCGAGGCCAATTAGCTGCCGGACCGATTCCGTCGGCGCTGCTGCCCCGTGGATTGCAGCGCAAATCAGTATGTCCCGCAACTCCGAGGGGAGCTTATTCACGTCGAGCCGTGCCACGGCTTTCTTCCTTCTCAAGGAATCGAAGTGGGCGAGCGAGGTGACTGACCATTCACCGACGTCGTGCTTCAGGCATTTGGCTTTGGCTAGCTCATCGAGAAGCTCGACGGAAGCCCCAACGTTTCCACCAGTTCTCGACATCGTCAGTCTGACGAGGCCTGATACATCATCCGACGTGCCTAGCATTGATTTGTACAATTCGGCAAGCTGCTCGATATTCAGGCTCCCGAGCTTCAGCCGTATGAATTCTGGACTATCCCCAGCGGTCGCTATCAGGGTGGAAACCTGCGAATCCTCGGTCAAGTGTCTGGTCGTGGTCGAGGAGAGTACCAGGTAACTCTCAGTCAGGGACCGGAATGCAAGAGCATGCCACAGCGCCGCATCATCCGATCTCATCATGTCAATGTCATCTGCGATGATCATCAGCGGCCGCTCGCGCGACGATTCTATAATTCGTCTCACCACGAGCTCTCCATACGCCCCACCTCTCGGCTTTTCGTCGCCTATGTCCAGGTGCTCATCGAGCATATCCGAGAATTTGGGAAAACGACTACGCGCTGTACCTCCCCAATAGAGCACCTTCGCGCCTGACAGCTGGCCTTGATATCTGGCCTCCTGCAATAATCTGCTCTTACCGCTCTTGCTGGAGCCATCGATCAGGACCAATCCGCCGGCACCCTTCTGGAGCAGGTCTATTCTCATCTGGATTAGCTGCTGCAAGCCTTCCCGTCCAATTAGGTCGGGATGCAGCAAATGCTGCGGCGGCTCCGGCGGTGGCGGCATCTCCATCTTCCCGCCGGATCTAGCTGCCATATCTGCCAGAATGGCGCTGCACGATGGGAACCTGTCCCTGGGATCAGGGGCGATCATTCGCGTTATCAAATCCCTGTAATCATCCGGGATCTCGCTCGTCAGCGGCAATTGTGAACCGCGGGAGGCCTTTTCGTATAGAATCGATTTTATGCCTTTTCCGGTGAATGGGAGCTTCCCCACAAGAGTCTCGAGAAGCGTCATGCCCAATGAGTAGATATCGGCACGTGCGTCCACGGACATCCCAGCCAGCATCTCCGGAGCGGCGTATAGAGGTGTTCCTCTCGGAGATGAAGCAGCAGAGGATGTAAAGCCGATATTCAGGCCGAAGTCCATAAGGATCGGTTTGAGATCGCTCCCATCTACGATGACCTTGACGTTGTCCGGTTTCACATCGCAGTGAAGGCACCCACGGACGTGCACCGCCTCGAGCGCGCGGCAGAGTCCCTCGAAGACCTGCTTGAATTGCTTCCCTCGAATCGCGCCGGCGCAGCTGGAGAGCGTCTTTCCCGGCACGACTTCCATCGAGTAGTAGCGAATCCCCTCCGAGCTCTGCCCGAAGTCGAGGACCCGCACAATATTCGGATGCTCGATACTGGCCATTGCCCGGAATTCGCTACGAAAGAAGCGGTCTGCGAGAGCATCCCGGCCTGGCCTGTCTTTCAGCAGTTTGACTGCAACTTCCTGAGCGCGAACCCTATCGAATGCGCTAGCGACTTCCCCCCATGAACCCTCTCCTAGAAGGCCATGAAACTCGTATCGAGTATCAAACAGATTTCCCTTGAATCGTTCCCAAATAGCCAAAATATGAGCCCTGTCCTGTCGTTCCTATGGGCGCTGATTCTGGAATTCTTCCACGCGTATTCCGTGCTTTCTCATCAGACGCCAGAAGGTATTTCTATGCAGGCCGGCAATCTCCGCAGCCTTTGAGATGACTCCTTTCGTCTTAAAGAGGAGCTCCCTCAAGTAGCGCATCTCGACGATGTCGAGGGCCTCTCTTTTGGCCTCGGCGTATGTTTGATCAGCAATCGGAATAGGACCCACGTCAAACTCGAATGCGGCCGGGGTGATTGTCTCTCCTGGAGAGAGTAGGATTGCCTGACAGATCCGATTCTCCAATTCCCGTATATTTCCCGGCCATTCGTAGGCTTGAAGCTTCTGCATCGCCTCTCTCGAGAGGCTCTTCTCCTTTGTTCCCAATTTCGGGCAGTAGTACTTGAGGAAATGGCCCACGAGCAGCGGAATGTCCTCTTTTCGCTCTCTCAGAGGGGGAGTGGTCAGAGGGAATACGCTCAGCCTGTAAAAGAGGTCGCTCCTGAAGGTGTTCTCCGCAATCGCCTTCTTCAGGTCCC
>JAFGIT010000092.1 GCA_016929465.1 Candidatus Coatesiibacteriota bacterium
ACCAGGCCTTTTCTCCATAGTAGCCGGAAATCGTCGATAGGAGCCTCTCATTCGGTTCATGATCGTGACAAACCCCAGCAGCCTGAAGGGCCAATTCAAGCCAACGGTCACTCTCCTGCCCTGCCTCCTCTTTCACCATCACCAGCGCTAGAGACGCGAGATATACATTGAGTGCATCCAGCCAAGACTTGTCTTCCAGGTCGCTTTCCTCGAGAGAGTCGGAGATGTATTTCTCCATTTCTGCAGCGGGCTTGAATTTTGATTCGCCGTCCCCCTCGACGAGAGAGGAGAAAAACTGAGATGGATGGACGTCATCTGGAAAAGCTGTGGAAGTAATCGGCATCTCGCTCTCATCGGCCTGCTCGGATGGGGCGGAGAGCGCAGGTGATAATAGCTGTAAAGCAATCAGGAGTGTAAGGAGTGCAATCGATGAAGAGGCTATATATCTCATTTCGGCAACCTCACAGTAAATTTTGGGCCAGACGTACCGAGACATCACTAGTGAGTGTAGCCGGGCGCGAACGCCGCTTCAAGCAAAATCGAGCCGGCGTGAAGACGAAACGAAGTTTATAGCTGCTTAGTCTTCCGGCTCCAGCAGCTTGTTAAGGTCGTCGAGTATTGGCTGGACGTCGAGGCCATGGACTTTGGCGGCCTGCTCAATGCTCTCGCCGGCGGCCGATGGGCAGGAAACGCACGCCAGGCCGCGCGTAAACAGCACCTTTGCGACGTCAGGATGGACCGCCAGTGCAGTTGTGAGGGGCATATCTTTCGTAAAGCGGAATTTGCCCTCTTTCCTCAGGGCATCGAATTTCATTTCAGACATAGACTTCTTGAGCTCCTCCAGCTCTTTTCGCAGACCAGCTTCGAGCCGCACGAACGAATCACTCAGACTGTCGCAAGTGCGCCGCAGCTCCTTTGATTTTTTGCTGTTGCCGTAAATTAGAGTGCAGAACCAAATAAGGAGCGTGATTAATGCCGCTCCAATGATTTGAGAGGGCAAGGGAGGTAGTGTGTATCGGCGCACGTGCGGCCCCCGGTCTGAATCGACAGCTGCAGGACGGCCGCCGCCTGAAGTCCACTCCGTTTTGGCCTCGAAGCTGGTCTTGCTCTCGCCAAGAAGAATCATGAACGCAAAAATGATCCCGAATACGATCAACCATTTGACAACTGATTTCGATTTATTATTCATGCCTAATCCCCTTGCAGAAATGGGTCAATCTTGCGCCCATTGTATATCGGGCAGACACAAGGCCTGCCCCTAAATCAGCAGATCATGCAGCGCGAGGCGCCAGCCATATCTAGAACAAAGTATAGATAAATGGCGCCAGAGCGGAGCTTTCGCCGAAGATGATGATCACTCCCATCAGGAGCAACACAAATACTATCGGCAGCAGCCAGAATTTCTTTCTGATCCTGAGAAACTGCCAGAGCTCTTTCGCTATTCCTATCTTACCCATAGCTCATCCATGAATGTTTGCGTGCAATTCAATTACTGACACGCGAGGCCTGCCCCCATACGGCGCCAATTTCGTGGGCTATCAGAACTGCCTCGTGTATCGCTCAAGTCCTTCTCTCGGCGCCTCCTTCGCAATCCAGAAGCTGGTCTTTGAGGACCTGAAATCTCTGTGCAGAGGATCGCGCCCAACTAATCTCATAATAATGCCTATTGGCGTGAAAACAAGGTAGAACATCGAAGTCAGCAATAGCCGCGTCATGCACCAGCCGATTGCATGGGCTATGATCATCCATATTCTGAAGGCCGGGATGAGAGGCCTCGGCGCAGCAAGCGCTATGATAAAAATGACTGCGGCGATACATGCGAGGACGAGGCCGACGGGCACACCCTCGGGGTAGCCGCGAATTATGTATCGAACCGTTGTCAATACGACCACCAGCGCTAGCAATACGCCGGTGAATGTCCTGAGCTGTTTGATTTCGTTACCTGTAATTTCCTTTTTCATCAATCCGGCGGGAACTCCTTTTTCCAGTCGTCCGGCTCTTCCCAGGCCGGTTGCTTAGTCTTGTCCAGAATGAACGAGCCGACAGCGAGATAATCCATCCTCGTCCGCATGAAGCACCTATAAGCATCCTCGGGGGTGCAGATTATCGGCTCGCCGCGAACGTTGAACGAAGTGTTGATTATGACCGGGCAGCCGGTCAGTTTCTTGAATTCCGAAATGATAGAATGATAGAGCGGATTGTCATCCTTATCGACTGTCTGAACACGCGCGGAGTAATCGACGTGGGTGATTGCGGGCACATCGGACCGCTTCAGCCTTAGCTTATCGAGCCCAAACAGGCCCTTCGCCTGCTCGTGCTCTATGCGGCGTTTCTCTTTAACAGGAGCCACGAGCAGCATATAGGGGCTTTCGCATTCCATCTCGAAATAATCCGAGACGTCCTCACGAAGAACGGTAGGGGCGAATGGCCTGAACGACTCCCTGAACTTGATCTTCTTGTTCATGATGGTCTGCATTTCCTCGGACCTGGCATCCCCGATGATGCTCCTTCCACCGAGAGCTCGCGGTCCGAACTCCATCCTGCCCTGGCAAAGGCCAACCACCTTCTCGCTTGCTATGAGCTTCGCTATTGCGCTCGGAAGTCCATCGGTTGGAACTCTCTCATACGCCGCGCCCTGAGCCTTCAGGAAGAGCTCGATCTCGTCGTCTGAGAAGACCGGGCCAAGCAGCGAGGCCTTCTGCGAGTCCCTTGCGCCGTCCGCCTTCCGTTCATGGCCGAGATACTGGTACCACGCGAAGAGCGCGACGCCCAGAGCGCCACCTGCGTCCCCGGCCGCGGGCTGTACCCAGATGCGATCGAATGGCCCCTCTCGCAGGATACGCCCGTTGCCAACGCAATTGAGCGCAACACCACCGGCAAGGCAGAGGTTCTCGAGGCCAGTCTCCTTCTGGACGTGGTTCGCCATCTTGAGCATGACCTCCTCCGTAACCTCCTGAACCGACCTTGCGAGGTCCATGTCACGCTGCCTGATGGGCGATTCGGGCTTTCTTGGAGGCCCGCCAAAGGCTTTGTTGAAGCGTTCATTCGTCATCGTTAGGCCAGCGCAGTAATCGAAGTAGTCCATGTTCATCACGAAAGAGCCGTCGTCGCAGACTCTGATGAGATGCTCGTAAATGAGGTCAACATATTTCGGCTCTCCGTAGGGGGCAAGTCCCATGACCTTATACTCACCGGAGTTGACCCTGAAGCCGGTGTAGTAGGTGAACGCCGAATAGAGCAGCCCGAGCGAATGCGGGAAGTGCAGCTCCTTCAGTATCTCGACCTGGTTTCCCCTGCCAACTCCGTAGCTCGCGGTCGCCCACTCTCCAACGCCGTCTAGAGTCAGGATAGCAGCCTCCTCGAATGGTGATGGGAAGAAAGCGCTAGCCGCGTGTGATTCGTGGTGCTCCGTGAAGAGGAGTTCACCTTCGAAGCCAAGCTCCTGCTTCAGCACATCGCGAATCCAGAGCTTCTTTGTCAGCCAGAGTGGCATCGCCTTCAAAAACGAACTGATGCCGCGCGGCGCGTATGCAAGGTACGTCTCAAGGAGCCGCTCGAATTTCAGAAACGGTTTGTCATAGAAGCCGACATAGTCCAATTCCTGCACCGATATGCCTGCATGCGCCAGGCAGTATTCGACCGCATTCTTAGGGAAATTGAAGTCGTGCTTCTTGCGAGTGAAGCGCTCTTCCTGAGCGGCCGCAACAATTTCGCCATCAATCACAAGCGCCGCTGCGCTATCGTGATAATATGCTGATATGCCAAGTATTTTCATTGAGCCTTCCGGATAAAATTTAGATTCATTGGGAACGGATAGGCAATAATAGGTTTTGTACAATCGCTATGCAATAACATTGTCAATCTAAACTCAATGCCTCGAGGGAGGCAAAAGAATGAATAAAGAAGAGTCGAACGTACAGAGCAAGGGATATAAAGATATGCTTCTACTATTGGTGTTCATAGTTGCTTACTTGTTGCTTCAGTTGGTCATTCTACCCTATTTTGGGGTTAGCACATGACTGTCCAACGCATGTAGTGTCGGGTCACGGCACGAACAGGAAAAGGACCAGAGCACATCGGGACCGGTCCAAGAAGAGATTGTTCCGCGCGATGCTGAATAGAGGTTCCGGTTGAGTGCGGCTTCGGAATTAACTAGACATTTTGCCTATTGAACCTCAGCACCGATGAAGCGAGCCGCGCTAAATCTGATCCTCGTGGTGACTTCGCTCATGATCGCGGTTCTCGGGGCTGAGCTGGTTCTCCATTGGTTGATTCCCCGGCCCGGTCCTCACGAGGTCAAGCTCTTCTATGAACATGATGATCTGCTCGGATGGCATCTGATACCGAATGAGGAAGGTCTGCTGGATGACATCGAGTACTCGGTCCACAAGAAAATAAACTCGAAGTGCTTGAGAGGGCCTGAATGGCCCTACGAGAAGCCGTCCGACAATACCTACAGGATCCTCTGCATCGGAGATTCATACTGCGAGGGCTACTCGGTCGATCTCGAGGATTTGTTCGAGGTCCAACTGGAGAGAATGCTGAACGCGGGAAGCGAGGGCACGACCTTCGAAGTCATCAACGGGGGAACTGGTGGATACAGCACGGACCAGGAGCTTCTATTCTTCGAGACAGAAGGCTACAAGTATCATCCCGACCTGGTTGTCCTGCTCGTATATTACAATGATATTGCTGTGAATACGCAGAGCGACTACTGGGATACTCCCAAGCCGATGTTCGTCCTGAAGGGAAATGGAGAGCTGAACCTGACGAACGTCCCTGTGCCCAAGCCTGGCGTACGGACAAGGTCGCTCTGGGAGTGGCTTGATTCGAATTCTCGAATCTATGGCTTTCTGGCGGACGCAATTAGCAGAATCTGGGGCAGCTGCTTCGGTGATCCGGACGAATTGCCTCCGATGCCACCCTCCTACAAGGAGTACATAGTATTTCAGCGATTCCCATCCAGGGAAAACCTCGAGGCATGGCGACTTATGAAAGCCCTCCTTAATAGGCTCAACACGAAGGTCGAGTCAGCTGGCGCAGAGCTCCTCGTGTTCTGCATCCCCTTCAAAGGGTCGGTCTACCGGGACGAGTTTGAGGGACTTGTTCGGCATTGGCGAGTTCCCAGAGAATTGTGCGATCCTGATAGATTTCGTCGTGACCTCGCTGAGGCGTGCGCCGAATCGTCGATACAGATGATAGACCCGCAAGAGCGGTTCGAGAGAGAGGCGGCGATTCTCGGCGATGAAGGCAGAAGGCTGTACTTCCCGAACGATGACCACTGGACACCCGAGGGGAATGATCTGGTTGCCGAGATCCTATACGACTATATCAACGGCCGCCATGCAAACCGCGTCAGAGAACAGGGAGATTAAGCCAGAGCCGATATCTGCTTTAGCGATCGCACGGCTCGCTTCTGCCACAGCACGGCGTTGACCTGTCGCAGTCGCCGCGTCTCCCGTGACCCTGGCATGATTGAGCGCGGGCATCGGTTGCATAAAAACCATCTCCTTTGAGAATGAAGCCGGCTCCACCAGTAACAATGCGCCGCGCCTTGCCTCCACAATCAGGGCATTTATCCAACGGTTCGTCGCTCATTGCTTGCTGGACATCGAAGTGCCTACCGCAAGCTGTGCACTCGTATTCGTAAGTTGGCATTGGATTTTCCCCCCGCTACTCGCGTTCGCCAATTTGCTTTCGGGCCATTGTAGCCGCTTCTTTATACACCTCATCGAGCGACACGCCCGCCCGTTCTGCAACGAGCTTGCACGACTCGAACTCGGGCGCCACGTTCAAGACCTTCCCGAAGGCGGTCCCAATCTTGACCTCGACAGAGCCGAAGCCGGTCTCTATGAGAAAGGACCCCCTCATGAGCTTGGTGCGACTCACTTCATTCACTC
>JAFGIT010000093.1 GCA_016929465.1 Candidatus Coatesiibacteriota bacterium
CTCCCCAGGCCAGCAATTAGTGACCGTGCTAGCCAAAAACGAGCTGACCATGGACGGCTATTCGAGAAAGATGATTCAGCAAGAGCGAAGCAAAGCGATGAAGTCATACGATGTAATACATTGGTATTGTTCTCGCACTCGTTCATACCATATACAGCGCCAACTGTATTTCGCAGAAGACGGAAGGTCTCGGTATAACTCGATAGTCCATCCGGATGATGAAATGGGAAACTTGGAGCAATGAAAAAGAGGATTTTCTTCCAGTGTGAGGGCTTCATAAATATACTTCGGTCAAAAGAAATTGCCTTCATCCAAGCATCCTCCGCGTTTTTCATGTTACCGAGACGAAACCAGTGGGCGCCAGCATCGCGCCAGACCATTGAATATTTATGCGCTCTCAGTTCTTGTGAAGCCAGCGATCCCACGCTCGAAAAGTGTCTCTCGAACGCATGCAATCGCCCAGAAAGCTGGAGATCCGGCTTCTGACTTAGGCTATCACGCCTTATCCAATATGAAGAAACAACCTCATCTATTAATAGGAAGGGACATCCTGCGGCCCACAGCCGCCACCAGAGATCATCATCCTCTGCCGATAGGATGCTCGTGTCAAAGCCGCCGACATTAGTCAGCCAGATTCGCTTGACGAAACCTGCAGAAATGTGAAACCAAGGGGGGAAGACACCCGATCTGATATCCAGGATCCCTGGTGCGGGGCAACGTGTTCTAATAGTGCTATTATCTCGGGAGTCTATCATCCGAGTGCCAGCAGCGCAGAGTCCTGCGTCGCAATTTTCTCTTAGAGCAGTTAACTGCAACTCTATTTTGAACGGCACAATTGTATCATCTGAATCAAGAAAGGAAATATAATCACCATTAGAAAAAGCGATACCGGCATTTCGCGCAGCAGAAACGCCTCGATTTTCCTGTCTTATCAAAGCAATCCGATCTCCGTAGGCGCGAAGTAATTCAGAAGTGCCATCAGTTGAGCCGTCATCTATGACGATTATCTCTACAGATTTCATTGTCTGATTCAAGGCACTATTTACAGCCCTAATAACGTGTTCCTTATCATTAAAGACCGGGATAATTATACTAACAACAGGCGGCTGTCGATCGATCATTGGCAAGTTCATCTCCGATTTGCGCTTTCCCGTTGCTGCGCATCCCACAGATTCCTGTATGTTGTGCTGGTCCCGAGCAGTTCCGCATGAGGGCCAAAAGCCTCTACTGTGCCGTTCGCCAAAACGACTATTTTATCCGCCTCGCGAAGTGTCGAAAGGCGATGTGCCACGATTAGAGTAGTTCTGTCTGCCATGAGCTTGTCTAACGCCTCTTGCACCTGTTTTTCAGTTACAGAATCCAATGCGCTCGTGGCCTCGTCCAGCAAGAGGATCGGGGCGTTTTTCAGAATCGCGCGGGCAATATTTATCCTCTGTTTCTGCCCGACAGAGACACGCGTACCACCAGCACCGATGATTGTCTCATATTTCTCTGGCCATGACATTATGTCGTCGTGGATGTTCGCCGCTCTGGCCGCCTCGTGGACTTCACTTTCGCTTGCGTCAGGTCTCCCGTATCTGATGTTCTCAAAAACTGACACGTTGAATAGGAATGGTTCCTGCGTGACAATTGCGATGTTATCCATAAGATCAGCAAGTTTTATTCTCCTCACATCTACCCCATCGAACGATATCCAGCCCTCTTTGGCATCATAGAAGCGGACAGCCAAGTTGAGAAGAGTTGTCTTCCCAACACCGGACGGGCCAACGACTCCAATCGTCTCACCGGACTCGATGGCGAGATTCACGTTCTTCAGCACGGGCGGCGCGGAGTCGTAGGAGTAGGTCACGTTCTCGAATGTCATCCTGTGTGGCGCCGATTTCAGCGGCAATGCATCGGGTCGATCCTCGATCTCCGGCTTAGTTGCGAGCAACTCATCAACTCGGTCAATGCCTACCGTCATCGTCTTAATCTGTGTATATGCGTGCATGACGGTTCGCATCGGGTCGAAGAGCTGGTTAAGGATCAGAACAAAGGCCATCAGAACAGGCCACTCTATGTATCCATTGAGCATCTGCATTCCGCCAAACACTATAACGAACACGACGCCAAATCCCGCGAGACTGTCAAAAATGACCCCGGAGAGCGAGCGGATTTTGACCACCTTCATCAACTGCTCAAAAAGATCCTTCGCTGAATCTTGACATGCTTCCGCCTCTCGTTTCTCACCTCGATATGCTTTGACTATCCTTATTCCTGCAAGTATTTGCATGAGGAGATTCATTATATGAACTCCGTGGAATCTCGCCTCGCGAGATGCCTGTAGCAGTTTGGCCCCGATTCTCATAACCGGATATGTTGCTAGAGGCAGGGCGACGAGTGCCCATAGGGATAGCCTCGGGTTCATCTGGATTGCCGCAAAGAATAGGCCAATTGCTCCGAGGAGGGCAGTGACTGTGGCGCAGGTAGTGTCGACAAGCAATCTTAGGGATGCTACGTCTACGCTGGCCGCCTTTATTATGTCTCCTCTAGTGCTCTTGTCGAAGAAGCTAAGCGACAATTTAAGCGTATGCTGAACCACCTTAAGCCTCAGATCGAGTTCGATCCTCCTACCGAGCTCTGTCTGAAGGACTTTGGAGAAGTAATCCGCAACGCTTCGGCCTACCCAACAAGCAAAGATGAGCCCTGCCGCACCCCAGAGCGTCGCCTGAAACCGAGCTGCTCCTTCGCTCCCAACAGACTTGCCGATAGCCTCCAAAAAAGTCTTGACCGTCCAGATATAGCCAACCTGCAAGGCGGACCTCGCCAGTCCTGTAGTGATGAACTGTGCAGTCACCCACCGGTGTTCCCACATTAACTTGAACGCCGTTTTAAGTTTCTTCAGCATATCAGCCTGAGTCCACACTCTCTAGTGCAACCGCGATGGTTGTTGCACATCGCTCAATTATGTCTTGCTCGAGCTCTGGGAACATCGGCAAACTGAGAATCTCTCCGGCTAGCTTCTCCGCGACAGGGAAATCGCCTTTCTCGTATACAAGGTCCGCGAATGCGCCCTGCAGGTGTAGCGGAACGGGATAGTGAATTCCAGCGAAGATGCCATTCTCAGCAAGGTGCTTTTGAAGCTCGTCTCTTTTTTTCACTCTAATCATGTATAGATGGTACACGCTCTCTGCAAATTCTGGCTCAAAAGGCACAATTATGTCAAGTTTTGCCAGAGCCTTATTGTAAATCTCTGCATTTTGACGCCGCATTGCATTATACCTATCGAGTCGTTTTAGCTTGGCGCTTAGCACGACCGCCTGCACGGGTGAGAGCCTGCAGTTGTAGCCAACCACAGCGTGATGATATTTATCCGTCGTGCCGTGATCACGAAGCATGCTCATCTTCTTGTGGATGTCGGGATCGTTCGTAATGACCGCGCCGGCGTCGCCGTAGGAGCCTAGGTTCTTGCCCGGATAGAAGCTGAAGCAGCCCACGTGCCCGATTCCGCCGACACGTCTGCCCTTGTATTTTGCGCCGTGTGCCTGGCAGGCGTCCTCGATTACGAACAGGTTGTGCTTCTTCGCGATCTCCATGATGGGGTCCATATCGCACGGCTGCCCACAGAGATGAACGGGTATGATGGCCGTCGTGCGAGGAGTGATGGCCGCCTCGATCTTGGTCACGTCGATGTTGAACGTCCGCTCATTCACATCGACCAGGACCGGCTTTGCCCCAGTATAGCATATTGCCTCGCATGTTGCTGCAAATGTGTTGGGGACCGTTATGACCTCATCTCCCTTGCCGATCTCGAGTGCCAGAAGGGCAATATGTAGAGATGCCGTGCCGCTGCTCGTTCCGACGCAGTGCTTCGCTTCGCAGAAATCGGCAAAAGCCTGCTCGAACTCCTTCACCTTCGGGCCCAGAACAAATCCGCACGATAAAATGACCTCGGTCAATGCGTCATCGACCTCGTTGTATAGATCATGATGCTGCGCCTTGAGGTCAACCAGCGGTATGTCTTTTTTGCCCTCTCCCCGTTTGAAAATCTCGATGAACTCCTCGGGTGTTACCGCAGGCACAGGCGAATCGGCGAAGTGCTTGACATTGCGGGTAATGATGTAATCCAAATTGAACTGGCGAGCGGCCGCCATTTGCAGTCCATCCTCGAAATTGCCCGGGTGCGCCGACAAAGCCTCTGATATGACGGACGAACGCAATGGGATAACGGATAGCGTCTCAGATAGCTCACCAATAGCCGCAACCGCCGTTGGTTTATTTATGGCCTTGGTGACTACATAGTCGATCGTGGGTAGGGAATTGGCCAGCAACCAGCCCTTACAGGCTTTTGCCTGGCTTTCATGGAGAGCGGCTTGACTAGTTTGCCATCCCTCTCTGCGTAAGACTGCGTCCAATGGTATATTCGTATCTAGAAGAACTTCCATCACTCGTCCGTCTCAAGGAAGTGCATGTAATACATTTCTTTTATTTCCTCGTCGGTCATCGGAGGCGCAATCCCAGTGATGCGAATGAGACCTTCGTCAACTTGAAGTCCAGGCAAATGCTCATCGAAATATGCCTGCAATTCTCTCCTGAACCTCTCTCTATCCTCGGCCGTCGGAGGATGCCATTCCTCTTCGGACGGCCGCTCTGTCTCACTCTCGATCTCCAGGGTTGCCTTCACGCCCTTCTCCAGGTCTACGTCCTCCACCGGCACAAAGACCTTTCCGTCGAAAATCGTATGAATCGTTCTCATATCAAGACTCCGTCTGTGCTAAAGCTGCCTTGGAGGACAGCAACAGCCCCCAAGAGCGGCACTCGCTATTTCATCCCCAAGCGAATCAGATCATGCAGGCGAATAAGTCCCTTCATCTCGTTCGAATCATCACTAACGACAGGAAGAACAGATATCTGGCTCTTGCGATCCTCCATCAGAGACAACGCGATCGAAGCCATCTCACCCTCGCACACCTTGATTGGGTCCTTGGTCATGACCGTCGAGACAGCATCTTCGAGAAGCTCTGCCAGATTGTCCCTCAACAAAATTCGCCTCACGTCACCATCCGTCACTATTCCGAGCAAATTGCCCGATTGATCAACAATGCAGACTGCCCCGAGGGGCATTCTCGTCATCTCGGTAACAGTCTCTCGAATACTAGCATTCGGAGATACTCGTGCCACCGAATCTCTCGCGTGCATGACATCCCTGACCTTCGTCAGGAGTCTCCTACCGAGTGCGCCCGACGGGTGATACCGCGCGAAGTCATCGCGCTTAATGCCCTTTGCGATTATCATCGCCGCTGCTATCGCATCTCCCATCGCCAGTGTTGCTGTGGTGCTCGTCGTGGGCGCAAGCCCCAATGGGCAGGCCTCCTTCTGCACCCCGATGTCGAGAAAGACGTCGGCCAACTTCGCCAGCTCAGAGGCCGGATTGCTTGTCATCGATATGACTTTGACGTTTCGCTCCTTTAGTATCCGAACTGGTTCGAGCAGCTCCCGGTTGCTCCCGCTATGCGAGATAGCGATCATCCTGTCCTCGGGGCTTACCATCCCAATGTCGCCGTGCAATGCCTCGACGGGATGGATGAAGTAGGCGGGGGTCCCGGTGCTCGAGAGTGTCGCCGCGATTTTCCTGCCGACCAAGCCGGACTTCCCCAGCCCGGAGATGAAGGTCTTGCCCTTGCCTGTGGCAAGCAATTCGATTGCGGCCCTGAAGCTGTCTCCGATATTGCAGGCGAGCTGCGCTACCGCTTCGGCCTCCTCTCGAAGCAGCCGCTCTGCCTCTCGCATCGAGGCCTCGAGTAGTTCATCGCTCAATTTAGGCATTATCTGGACCTCCTGCCTTGAATTCGTTCATGGTCCTCCTGAGGCCCTGGCAGAGCGCGATAATCCGGCGGAATTCTCGCGGAGTTATCATGTTCGGCCCGTCGCACGGGGCTTCATCAGGGGCATTGTGGACCTCGAAGAAGAGGCCGTCACAGCCAGCGCCGACGGCGGCGTATGCGAGAGGCTCGACGAATTCCCTGGCTCCCCCGGATTTGCCTCCGGCGGCTCCCGGCAGCTGAACGGAGTGCGTTGCATCGAAGATCACGGGTGCACCCAGGCTTTTCATTATGGGGATGCTCCGCATATCCACGACCAGGTTGCCATAGCCGAGTGTAGTGCCCCGTTCTGTCAAGAATACCTTGTCGTTACCGGTGCTGCGGATCTTTTCCAGGCTGTAGCGCATGTCCGCCGGAGCCATAAACTGGCCCTTCTTGATGTTGATCGTCTTGCCGGTCTTGCCTGCCTCCACCAGGAGGTCAGTCTGGCGGCACAAGAAGGCAGGTATCTGAAGAACATCAACTACCTGGGCGACCTTCTCCACCTGTATCGTCTCATGGACGTCGGTCAGAACCTCCAGGCCAAGTCTGTCCTTTACATTCTGCAGAGCCTCGAGGCCCGCGTCTATACCTATTCCCCTGAACGATTCCACCGATGTTCTATTCGCCTTA
>JAFGIT010000094.1 GCA_016929465.1 Candidatus Coatesiibacteriota bacterium
ACTCCGCTCTCTGAATCGCGGCGCATATCTCGTCGGAAGTCAAAAAGCTGCTGCGTAAAGACCATCGCATCACCCGTGCTGTTCGATAGCGAGAGTGTGTACATTCAGAGACACAGGTGTACGTAACATCCCGTTCCATGTGGAGTCAATGATAATTTTACTGATCCGATTTGCGATTATTGCTAGAGATCGCAAGTTCTTGATAGTCAGACGAAATGGGAGAAAAGGGGGGCTTGAGGGGATGGGGGATGCGGGATGGGGGATGAAATATTGGCCGACGGCTGTCTGCGGACAGATTCTGATCAGATCACGCCGCGTCAAGCCGCGACGAATGAAAGCGGCGTCGTGCCGCCGCAGTCCATATTGGCTTCCTTTATTCTTTGTCCATTTTCTTTTCTCCCTCCTGATCCTTGGCGGGCTGGAAAGCCCACTCCACACCACCGTCAATCCGCAATCCGAAATCCACAATCCGCAATTGATTGGGTTTGGCCTTGGGCCGACATCTGCATCCGGTGCGCATGGCTGATGTGACATCCGAATCCGGTCCCATCTCGCGGAAGCGCTCGGATTCCGGATTCTGCGTTCGATAATCGAGCGCTTTCGGCTGCATCAGGGGCAGCACTCCCGGCAAGTCCGTGAATGACCCGGCGCAGGTGCATCTGTACAGCCTTACTTACGCGCCACTCAATGCACGGCAGAGAATGGCCCGGAAGCTGCTTTCTCTAGGTAGTAAATGGAGGAAATGTCAGATGTCACATTCACAACCAACAAAAGAGGGAGTGAGCAACATGGGAAACGTCAAGCCAACAGGAAGAAAAAGAGGGAGACCACGAAAGAGCGATGCTGCAAAGCACGTTTTCAGCCCCGAGCTTTCTGTGGATGTCATCTCGGATGACTTCATCTCATCCGAGCCGCTATCGTGCATTGCGGACGATGTACCCGAGGAAGATGAGCTTAAAGATTTTGGCGGACATGATCGAAGTAATGGACGCCAAGCGAAAAGCGGAACATCTGGGAGGGATGGCTTCGTGCGTTACTTAGCGAGTCTAGCGGATGAGTCTTTATTGACTCAAGAGGATGAGGCAAATCTTGGCCGTGAGATGGCATTTGGGCGGGAGACCGTTCGAGACGCCATTCTGAAAAGCGGCATAGAGCTTATACCGCTCTTCAACGCTATCAATCGGCTTCGAGCGGGTGAATCGAGCATCCGTGAGATCGTCGATCTCGATAGCTTCGAGTGCGGGGATGAGCTGGCGGACCGCAACATCGCGGTTCTGGAGCTGTTGAAGCAATTCAACATGAAGGCCACTCGGTACGTCTCCTTGATCGAATCCTGTTTGGATGGTTCGATCGAGAAGGCCCCACAGGAATCTCTCGAGACCCTTCGAGGCAGCATGTCAGAGCTCGGTGCGAGGATACCGCTACAGGATTCGTTCATCACCGAGATAGCAGACCTGGTGGTGAGCTTCGCCGATTCGATCCGCGATCAGGAGGCCGACGAGGGAAGCACACCTACCTTCACTCACAATTCAGAGATCGAGCGGACCATATTCGAGGCTTTTGGCATGGACTACTCCGTGCTAATGCCAGCCGCAGAGAGTATCCGCGAAGGTCTGAAGATGTGGCGTGATGCAAGGTCCAGGCTCATTCGATCGAATCTCAGGCTGGTGGTGTGCATCGCGAAGCACTATATCAGTGCGGGGGTCCCGTTCGAAGACATGGTCCAGGAAGGCAACATGGGCCTGATGCGGGCAACCGAGAAGTTCGAGTATCAGAGAGGGACCAGGTTCTCCACATACTCGGCGTTCTGGATAAGGCACGCGATAATCAAGTCGATTGAGCGGCAGTCGAGAACGATTAGGCTCCCAGGCCACATATTTGAGTTCTCGAACCGCATCTCGAACACAGCGGTAGCATTCCAGCAGAAGCTCGGAAGGGCGCCAACGGAGGCCGAGATCGCCGATATCCTGGGCACGACTGAGCAGAAGGTGGAAGAGGTCGCCGGCTACTCTCACATATCGATAGTTCCTTTGTTCGCTGACAAAGAGGACGATGACGAGCTGAACCTCATCGACGTTCTGGCGAACGACTCCTGCAAGGAGCCCGAGATCCATATCGAGGAGCGAGAGATCGCCTCTGGTCTGGATAGGGCGCTAGAGATTCTGTCGGAGAAGGAAAGAATGGTCGTGGAGCTCAGAAATGGACTCAAGGATGGCCACCCGCTTTCACTGCGAGAAGTTGGAGATGAGCTATGTCTGACTCGAGAGCGAATCAGACAGATTGAGAAGATTGCGCTCGATAAGATCAGGCTTTCGGGACTCGCGGATTCGCTGATGGCATACGCCTAGAAGCGCATCGGAGATTCTCATTATAGTCTGATTTTCAATCACGGGCTCGCATCGCAGCATATAAGTGGCTAATGCGAGCGCTCGAAAATCGAGCTCATGATTTCATCTGCCTTTGGCGGGTGTGCTCATTCGTTTTCGAGAGCCCGCACGTGTGATACGTCGGCGTTGCAGACAGATTGCTAAGCGATATTTATATCGTTTACATGCTTCTTTTATGGAATCCTCTGTTGCAGAAGAGGACATGCGCGAGTCTGCTATTCTCCCACTCATTGAGCACAAATCGAATCATCCCGAGAACCAATCCTCAAGAAAACGGTGAATATGGCCCAATTCAGCCCTGACAGGCTGCGTCATAGGTGTCATGGCTCCTTCTTGGGGGCGATCCATGAATTACCGTTTTGGGGGCGGGCGATCGTGCCGACCTCAATTTACCAGACCATGGCGTGATTCCCAGCCGTAGGGTAATTCGGGGTCAGTAGTCATTTCAGCACATTGCCTTCCAATTGATCTGCCTTGCTCAGCTAATGCCCCAGCGGGGCATACCGTGGGTAGCCGTAGCGTGCCGGCCGAAGGCCAAGCCTACGGATTCGAGGACGCCAAGGACAAGTATTTCCCCCTCCAGCCAATCGCGAGCGATTGGCTGGAGGGGGGACAAGGAATCTGCTTAGATCGAGCCTAGTGAACCGTTACATTCGCCACCGATGTGTTGGTGAAGTTTATCAGCGTGTTCGGGACCATCGGCGCAGCATAGAAGGTGTAGTCCGCCGCGAGCGAACCGTCGGCTATCGGTATGTCCACCAGCGTGACCGTGCCTGAGGCGCCCGCGTCGAGCGTGAGTCGAGTATAGTTCCAGTCCGTTGTCCAATTTGGATAGAAGAGGAGTGAATTCCCGAAGGCAACCGCTACGTAGAAATCGACCGTAAGGCGCCGCGAAGGATTGGAGAAGGACACGGAATATTTCAGCGACTCGCCGATGGTCACATCGGCGTCTTCCGCAAATCCGTCAATCGATGGCAATCCCGAGCCAGGTGCCCGGAAGCCGAGGACCTGCGACATGTCCTTGCCGGTGCAGATGTAGAGCGTCCCATCGGGTCCGATGACTGGCGAGGAGCCTGCCTTCCAGTAGCCATCGCGGGTGGTCCAATCCAGAACGTAGCCGTCACTGCCCATGATGTAGATATTCCCAGGCTCCGAATAGACGTATATCTTCCCATCGCTATCGATCACCGGCGAGGCCTTTATCGCCCCTACTAAAGCACCAGACCAGACGAGGCTGCCGTCTGTGCGATATTTTCTTATCGCCGCGTTCTCGTCCCCCACGACCACGCTGTCTTCACCTGCGTAGGCGGCTGAGGCAGTGACCGGCCCCTCGAACGTATCGGACCACTGCAGGAGCCCCTGCCTGTCAACGCACGTGAAGCTGCCGTTCGTGGATCCGAATAGGAGGTCGCCGTCGTCGGTCAGGACAGGCGTTGCATGTATCTCGCCCCCGGCGTTGTAGGACCAGGTCGGAACGCCGGCTTTCGAGATGGCGTATAGATACCCGTCGGTCGCTCCCACGTAGAGCATGTCACCATCGATGGTCACCGATGAAGTGTATATTGACTCCGCCGTAAGCTGGATGGACCAGTTCACAGAGCCATCCGACTCCCGCAACGAATAGAGCACGCCTGCGTTGTCACCGAAATAAACGTTGCCGTCGAAGCTGGAAGACGGCCCGTTGAATATCGCCGCTGCGTCTCCGCCCGTGGTTGAATAGCTCCAGATGAAGCCGCCATCCAAATCGAGGCAATAGAGCTTGCCGTTGTCGTTTCCGAAGATCAGCCGTTCGTTTGACGTGATCAGCGGCGAGCCGCCAGTGCCGACTATGCCTGTGGTCTGATAGGACCATCTCAATGATCCGAGCGGACTCACTGAGTAGAAGTAGTTGTCCATGGAACCGGCGTAGAGGTTGCCATTCTTATCGAATGAAGGAGTGGCGAAGAAGCCCTCTATAAAGCCTCCCACGGGAGGAATGTCGAGCTCCATCGCGAGGTTCAGTTCGGAGGGCCCGACCTGCTCTGAATATCCCGTGTGATGCGCGTCGTAGCGGAATTGTGGACAGAAGGTGTGAGTTGTCTGCGCCGGTCCTAACGATGCGAGACCGGTGATGATAAGTGCCAGTATCGTGAAGATGACGATATTCCGTGGTGCAGCCATTTCTTGCCCCTTTTTTGGAGATAGACTATTAATAATAGTAATTA
>JAFGIT010000095.1 GCA_016929465.1 Candidatus Coatesiibacteriota bacterium
CCCGAGAATCTGGAGTGC
Organism: Candidatus Coatesiibacteriota bacterium; assembly: GCA_016929465.1. Taxonomy (GTDB): domain Bacteria; phylum B130-G9; class B130-G9; order B130-G9; family B130-G9; genus JAFGIT01. The sequence goes on from JAFGIT010000095.1 coordinate 19, forward strand.
ATCCATTGCGGGCTATGCGTGCGAATGTGCAGCGAGCAGATGATGGCTAGCGCAATCGACTTCGCCCGCCGCGGCAAGGACCTGGAGATCGCGACTCCGTTCGATAAGACATCGGATGTCTGTCGGCTTTGCGGCGGATGTATGTATATCTGCCCATGCTGCGAGCTGCGGTGCCAGGGTCCCGACGCTGAGACAACAGTCTGCAGCGGCTGCCTGAACCTGGAGGCGCCGTGCCTTGAGACATACGACGATAGGATGTGCTTCCTGGACCCGTGCGCCGCGTGCGAGCTGGCTGGTCCTTTCAGAACAGACAAAGCAAAGAAAGCAGAAGCCTAAATATTGTTAATCAAGTCAATACTCAGAGAGCAAATAAGTCTCTGCCAAATTAATCCTTAGGAGGAGCAAATGACTCTAACCAAACTGAATGCCACTGCGGCCACTCTCACAAAAAACAGAACTGAGGGTTCCGTCAGTCCTTTTAGTGGAATGTGCGTAACCTGCGTGGATGGCTGCGTGGGAATGTGCGAGATTGGCAAGTCCGCCTACAGAGGCCATGAGGTTATCTATCCTCAGCCTTTCGGCATTATAACGACCGCTGCCGAGAAGGACTATCCCGTTGATTACTCTTATTTGACGATCCTCGGGACGGCCGTTGGGGTAGTCGGTGCTGATATCGATAAGGGCAAGGAGAACGACCTCAATCACCTAAGTGATAGAGCGATCTTCCCGAAAGTAAGCCTGGAGACCGAGGTAGGTAATGAGAACAAGCTCAAACTGAGGCTGCCTTTCGTGATACCGGGACTTGGTTCGACCAATATCGCGAAGACGAACTGGGAAGGCATAGCCATCGGCTCTGCCCTCGCCGGCACAATCATCACGATCGGCGAGAACGTCGTTGGAATGGATGTCCAATCGACCATCCAGAATGGGAAGGTAACCAAGGCTCCTGACCTCGAGTGGAGAATCAAGACCTTCTTCGACTGGCAGAGAGAGGGCTACGGGGACATAGTGGTTCAGTCCAACGTTGAGGACACGAGGCTCGGAATACAGGAATTTGCCCTCAAGAAGTGCGGCGTTCAGACCGTCGAGCTCAAGTGGGGTCAGGGCGCCAAGGACATCGGTGGCGAGGTCAAACTGAAAAGCCTCGAAAAGGCCCAGCTGCTCTATAAGCGTGGCTATGTGGTTCTACCGAATCCGACCGATCCAATCGTCATCGAATCGTTCAAGAAAGGTTCATTCCGCGAGTTCGAGCGTCACTCGAGACTTGGTATGGTCACCAAGGAAAGCTTCCTACAGAGAGTTCAGGAGCTCAGGGATGCCGGCGCGAAGCGCGTATTCCTGAAGACTGGTGCTTATCGTCCAGCCGACTTGGCGAGAGCGATCAAGTTCGCATCGCTGGCCAAGATCGACATGCTCACCATCGACGGTGCAGGCGGCGGAACCGGTATGAGCCCATGGAGAATGATGAACGAATGGGGTATCCCATCCCTCGAGATCCACTCCCTTACACACCAGTATTGCGAGAGACTGGCGAAGAAGGGTGAGTACCTACCTGACATCGCACTCGCCGGTGGCTTCACCTTCGAGGACCAGATATTCAAGGCGCTCGCGCTCTGCGCACCTTATGCAAAGATGGTCGGAATGGCTCGTTCGCCACTCGCAGCCGCGATGGTCGGAAAGACGATCGGCAAGCGTCTGGACCAGGGCGACCTTCCGGTCTTCATCGAGCGCTTCGGCATGAGCAAGGACGAGATCTTCGTGACCGCGCCTGAGCTCAGAGAGGCATGGGGCGACAAGTTCAACGAGATCCCGACCTCCGCAATCGGCGTCTATACTTACTATGAAAGACTGGCTCAGGGCATGAGGCAGCTCATGGCGGGTGCCAGGAAGTTCAAACTGGAATACATGACGCGTGACGACCTGGGTAGTCTCACAAGAGACTGCGAGGCGATCACCGGTATTCCTTACATCATGGACATCGACAAGGAAGAGGTTGACCAGATCCTCGACGCGTAAGAGACGCACATTCTGAAAAGCGAAACAAAGCGCCTCGTGCCCGCAAGGGCCGGGGCGCTTTTTGTTTGTTGGGGACGTGCTTCCCAGGCCAGGCGGCCGCCGTCGCCGGTCGCCATCTTATGTATCAGCCTCCCGGAAATGACAACTGCGACTGCCAGTGCCCAATGTGTCTGGCGAGGCTATATGGAGTGCGGTGGCTTGACGCCGCTTTGGTTCGCGGACACCTGGCACCACTCTAATTGCGGATTTCGGATTAACCACCGTCAGTTGGCAGTTGCCAGTTGGCTGTTAGCGGTTGGCGGCCGACTCTTTGAACCTTGAACTTCGAACTCCCCTCCAACGCCCCAGCGGGGCATTCTGAGGTCGGACCCGCAAAGCATGGCGCCATTGATTTCTCCCGAGGCGGCTACTATTCTCTCCTCCAATGTCTGTTCGATAAAGGTTGTTAGGAGAAAATCGACTTGTTTTGCAGCACTTGCGGCTTGGAGTTGTTCTATGGCACAGCCGATCTGCCCTTCAATATCGGCCCATCGTCCGTTGTCACGATCAACCAGGTGCCAATCCTATATTGCGAAAAATGCCGCGGTGTCGTGCTGGAGGATTCGACTATGGAGACGATCGATAAGCTCCTCGCCTCGGTTAAGCCCTCCCGCAAGATCAAGCCCATCAAATTCCCGACTTAGCCCCTAAATCAATCCGCCCCGCCCTCTAAGCCCCTGAAAGGCATCATGCGGACCGGATGGTGAAGGCCGGATGCATCCTCAAATAAACCTGCTCTCGTCCCTCAATGCCCCAACGGGCATCCCGTGAATGATCGGATGGTGAAGGCCGGATGCATCGCAAATAAATCTGCTCTCG
>JAFGIT010000096.1 GCA_016929465.1 Candidatus Coatesiibacteriota bacterium
GAATATGTACATTTGGCTAGCGCCTCCCACGATGGATATCCCATTTCACAAGATGGTCCCGAGCCAACTAATGCAAAGCATCGACCGCGGTTGATGATTTCAACCAATTCAGTACATAGAAATTCTGTCAAATGATCCCTCCTTCGAATCCGAGTATGGAAACAATACTAATAGGAAACCTTGTCGAGATCAAATCAGAATCCCTTTTCGAATTCATGTATTAAACAGCTTGAAGTCAGACAATTGTCGGAATCGATGCCGACAGCTGGGCACAGGCGTGTGATTTGGTCGCAGTTGACCCGAGACTAGCAGAGGTCCCTGCTGTTCGTCCGTAAGCCCTATCATCTTTGTTCCCTCCTCCCCTCCCTTGACACATCCCTTCTAAATGGGATAATCGGACCATTATTGTCACTCGGCTTTCATTTGGTAGTTCTTTCAGTCAAGGGGAATGATTTGGGCAATAAAGGTGATTTCAAGATCAGCGTCATCGAGCCGCGCGGTATCGACGCGGGTGTAATCGTGGGCTATCGGCCCGGAAGAAATGTGGAAGACCTCAGCCTGATTATCGGGCCAGGTGCGAAACTCAGGAGCGGGACCGTCATCTACCTCGGCTCCGTCATCGGCTCGCAATTCGAGACCGGACACAACGTCGTCATTCGGGAAGAGAACAAGATCGGCGACCGGGTCAGCATCTGGGGCAACTCAGTGATCGACTACGGCTGCAGGATCGGGAGCGATGTCAAGATACACACGGGCGTCTATGTCGCTCAATTCACGACGATAGAGGACGATGTGTTCATGGCTCCTGGAGTGCAGATAGCCAACGACCTCCACCCGATATGCACGGAGTGCATGGTCGGCCCGACAATCAAGTCAGGGGTGCGCATCGGTGTCAACGCCACCATCCTGCCGCGGATCACTATCGGCGAGAACGTCCTGGTCGGGGCGGGGGCAGTCGTGGTCCGCGACGTAGAACCAGGTATGGTAGTGGCCGGATCGCCCGCCAGGGTCATTGGCAGGGTCAAGGACCTGAAATGCGTGAATGGAACCAAGGGCTTGGCCTACCCAGGCCTACAGTAATTCCGGTAAGACTACGAAGAGTCTTAGAAAAGGGGGAATATCCATTGGCCGACTCGCCGAATAAATCCACACGCATTCTGCTGATATCGCCACATTACAGGGCGCCCAGGGGCTACAAAATAGACCTCACGCCTCCCCTTGGGCTCGCCTACATTGCGGCCGTTCTCGAGAGGGAGGGATACACCGTCAAGATCCTCGATGTCGTGGCGGAGGATTTCCACAACAGGTTGGCGATGAATTATGGATACGTCCGGGCAGGGCTCAGTTACGAAGCAATCGAGCATAGGATATCTGAGTTCAAGCCGGCGGTCGTCGGCGTCTCGTGCCTTCTGTCGAGCCAATTCCAGGATATGTGCAACATCTGCCAGATAGCGAAGGAGAAATGCGGCGTTCCCATCACTGTGGTGGGAGGTGAGCACACGTCCGCCCTGCCAGAAGAAAGCCTCGAAAAGCACTACATCGACTTCGTTGTCATAGGCGAGGGCGAATACACGATGAGGGACCTGATGAGGAGAATCTCGGAAGGTGCAGACTACTCGGACCTGGACGGGCTCGGCTTCAAGAAGGATGGCCAGATCGTCGTCAATCCGAAGACAAAATTCATAGAGAACATCGACGAGCTCCCCCTTCCTGCAAGGCATCTTCTTCCAATGGAGACTTACTTCAAGACGAACATCCCGCAATCGGGCACTTCAGCGAAGTCGCCTAACACTCCGATGATGACGTCACGCGGCTGCCCCGGTCGATGCGTATTCTGTGCTACGGCTGGCTTTTGGGGCAATAGACAGAGAGCCCGTTCTGTCAGGAAGGTGCTCGATGAGATGGAGACCCTTGTCCGAGACTACGGCGTCCGCGAGATCCAATTCATCGACGATAATCTGACCCTGAACAGGGACAGAGCGATGGCGCTTTTCAACGGCATGATAGAGCGAAATCTCGACCTGGTCTGGAATACGCCGCAGGGGATAGCTGTCTGGGGACTTGATGAGGAAGTCCTCAAGAAAATGAAGGAGAGCGGCTGCTACGAGATTACGCTCGGAATCGAGAGCGGAGACCCCGGTGTCCTCAAGAACATCGTCAAAAAGTCCATACCAATGGACAAGATCGAGCGCATAGCGAAGGCGGCTCGGAAAATCGGGCTGATAACGAAGGGCTACTTCGTGGTGGGACTTCCAGGCGAGACCCTGGAGCAGATGAACAAGACATTCGAACTCGCCAAGAGGCTGCGCCTCGACGCCGTGGGCATCTTCATCGCGACCCCGCTTCCGGGAACCGAGCTGTATAGAATCTGCAAGGAGAAGGGCTATCTGAAAGAGGGCTTCAGCCATGAGAGGGTCAACTATGCGAGGGGCAACATCGAGACTCCCGACTTCACGCCCAGGCAAGTGGAGCAACTCGTCTCGAAGAATATACTAAGGATTAATCTCGGTCTTTTGCTCAGAAATCCACTCAGGTTCTTCAAGAAGTACTTCCGAATCTTTTTCACCAATCCCGGCTCGTTGGTCAAGTATGTCCTCTTCTTGCTCAGGGAATCTCGGGCAAAAGAAGAACAGGCGACTTCGGCCTCCTCGAAATTGGAGTAGTTGCTCCTTTCTGGAACAGGAAAGAGGCGTATATCGTTTAATAGGTACCCCCGGAGACACGCTTCAAGGGTGTGAATTAGGCCGCGAAATCTTGACAGAGCGGATTAAGGCGGGGATGATTGTGCGATATCTTCATTTGAGAGTCGGTCTTGAGGCGATAAAAGTCTAGACAAGCGTGCAAGTACTGAACGAGAGAGTTTAATTTGCGCTGTTGCGCCCTTTGTATGGTCCAATCATGAAGAGAGTTCGAGTGAACATCATCAGCCGGGAGAGCGGCAAGTGAGCCGCCGAAAAGTGCTTCTGCTCAATCCGCCGGGGGAGAAGCTCTATGCGAGAGATAAATATTGCACCTCGGTCAGCAAGACCAGCTATTACTGGCCCCAGGTCGATCTGCTTGTCCTGAGCGGCTATCTCAAGGACCACCACGACCTGGTCGTTCTCGATGCGATAGCAGAGCGGATCTCGTTCGAGGAGAGTTTCCAGAGGATCGAGGCATCCGGCGCTGATACCGTTATCTTTCTTACCTGTTCCGCCTCATGGGACAAGGACTTCACGTTTGTGAAACGGCTGAAGGAAGAACTCGGTATGACAACGATCGCGAATGGCGGCTTCCTGCTTTTCAAGGGGGTGAGCGCCATGGAGCAGTTCCCGCAGATCGACGCCGTGATGCTCGATTTCACAGAGCCCTATATCCTGGATTATCTTCGCGGCGATTTCGAGAAACTAAGGGGCTTCATCTTCCGCGATAACGGAAAGATAGTGCGGCGAGAGCGAGACCAGCAGAAGCGGTTCTCGTATCCTGTTCCGAGACATGACCTGTTCCCGCTCAAGTCCTATTTGTTCCCACTCTCCAAGCACCGAGTATATACCGCAGCACTGACGAGCATGGGATGCCCATTCCATTGCACCTTCTGCATCCCTGCGACACTCCCCTTCAAGTTGCGGGACGTTGACAACATCATCGAGGAGCTGAAGGTCATCCAATCGCTCGGAATCAAGGAGATTCTCTTCCAGGATTCGAGCTTCGGAGCCAATCGAGACCATCTTAGAGAACTGTGTAAGAAGATGATCGAGGAGAATCTCAATCTCACCTGGATGTGCCAATCTCGCGTCGATATCATTGACGAGGAGCGGATCGACTTGATGAAGCGGGCCGGATGCCATAGCATTCAGTTTGGCGTTGAGAGCGGGGACGAGCGCATCCTTCAGACGATGTCCAAGGGAATAACTCTCGACCAGACGAGGCGGGCCTTCGCTCTTTGCAGACAGCATAAGATCACGACCAATGGCTTCTTTATTATCGGGATGCCCGGTGAGACGGAGGAGACGGTGCTCAAGACGATCGCATTCGCGAAGGAGCTCAACTGCGATGTCGCAGCCTTCTCTCTGCCAATGCCTCATCCGGGCACGAAATTGGGGGAAGCGGTTCGAAGCAACGGCACGGTTTTGACTGAATGGGACCTGTTCGATGATGTCTCCCATCCAAATGTCCCAACCGGGGAACTGACCATCGAGAAGATATGGGAGCTGAGAAATCGCGCATATCGAGAATTTTATTTTCGTCCAAGTTATATACTCAGGCGAGCGATGCGGATTACCTCTCGGAAGGAGCTTATGATGCATCTGCGAGCATTTATGTCAATCTTCAGACGCGTAGTGTTGCGCGACTATGAGAAGTAGGGGCCTGGTTCAATGAGCAAGCGAATAGTAGCGCTCATCGATGGCGAGCATTATCTGCCCGTCACGCGAGCGGCGCTGGAGAAGCTCGGCGATGAAGTGGTTGCGGCGGTATTCATTGGGGGCATGGAGAAGATTGGTACTCCAGATGACTTGAAGCAGCTCGATGTGCCGGTGGTCATGCGGGAGACCGCTCTTGCAGGCATCCGTCATGCCATCGAGGAGTATGAGCCGGATGTTGTCTTCGACCTCTCAGATGAGCCGGTCGTCGGCTATAACGAGCGGATGTCGATGGCCTGCGAGATAATGAGTCAGGGCGTCATTTACAAGGGGCCAGACTTCGAGTTCACTCCCCCGGGATTCCCGAGGCTATGCGAGAAGCCCTCCATGGCTGTTATCGGAACCGGAAAGAGGATTGGCAAGACCGCAATTACAGCCCACATGGCGCGAGTATTGAATGGACAGGAAGGTGACTTCGATACGGTGTGGTCTCCCTGCATTGTGACCATGGGCAGGGGCGGCCCTGCGGAGCCCGAGCTGATCAAGGGAGACGAGATAGAATTGACACCCAGCTACCTCGTGGATATCAGCAACAAAGGCACTCATGCGTCCTCGGACCACTACGAAGACGCGCTTATGGCACGCATCACTACCGTCGGATGTAGGCGATGTGGCGGCGGGTTCTCAGGGAGAGTATTCGACTCGACTGTCCCTGAAGGCGTGAAGCTGGCGAATAAACTGCCGGCGGATTTTGTGCTCTTCGAAGGCAGTGGAGCTTCCTTCCCTGATGTTGCCGCGGACGCCACAGTTGCTGTAGTAGGAGCGAACCAACCACTCGAATATATCTCGGGATTCATGGGGCCCTATCGAATAGACCGTGCAGACCTGGTCGTGATAACCCTATGCGAGTATCCGTCTGCAGACCCTGAGAAAATCGAGAGCATCGAGAGAGCGATAAGGGAGATAAATCCAGTCATCAAGGTTGTCCGGACCATATTCCGCCCGAGACCTCTGATCGACGTAACAGAGAAGAAGGCGATCGTTGCGACTACGGCACCCCTGGAGTTCCAGAGAATATTGGCGGACCATCTCGCTACCGCGTATGCCTGCGAAGTACTGTTCGTTACACACAACCTCTCGAACCGGCCAAAGCTGCGAAAGGACCTGTCCGAGGCAATGTCGAAGCACGCCGACGCCGATGTTCTCATAACCGAATTGAAGGCGGCATCTGTTGACGTTGCGGCAAAGTCTGCCATAGAGAACGGGCTCGAGGTCGTATTCATGGACAATGTGCCCGAGACCGCTGGCGGCGATGGTGAGCTCGACGCCCTCACGATCGAGACCGCGAAGTCCGCTCAGAGCAGATTCTCGCTGAGATGAGAAATTCCTGCCTAATTCTCCTTTGTGGCTTGGCCATCCTGGCCTTGCATCTGATCGCTCTATCTACAGCGCTTCCGGAAGACCACGAAGACCGCCTATCGAAAGAGAACGATGAGTGCGCAAAGAAGGCTGCAATACGCCTCCTGGAGCAAACTCGGAGCAAGATCGAGAATCTGAAGACCCTGAAAGCGGAGTTCACGCAGGAAAAGCACCTCTCGATGCTGACCGAGCCAGTATTCTCCAAGGGCGAGTTCAAATACGGCTCCGGGCGGAGATTTGTGTGGCATTATCTGCCACCGGACGAGAGCATCACAATTTCGGATGGGAAGAAGATATGGCTCTACTTCCCAGCGCTTAAGCAATTGGAGGTCTATGACACCGAGAAATTCAAGACCAAGAGCCGTGCTTTCGAGAAGCTATGCCTCGGCTTCGAAAAGCCTCTCTGCGACCTGACCGACACATTCTCCATCGAGCTGATCTCGGAGACGGAGGATAGCTTCGAGATAGTTCTCAAGCCCAGGGAAGAGTCGCTGTCGAGGATGATCTCGGACCTGAAAATATTGGTCAGCAAAGAGACCGGTCTTCCGCTACGAATCAAATCGCTCGAGCCGAATGGCGACCGGACCACCATCGAGTTCAGTAAGATGGTTCTCAACCCCGACCTGCCCGATTCGACATTCTCATTCTGCACACCCGAAGGCGTGACCATCGACGAGAAGAAGAATACGCTGAGTTATTGAGGCAGGGCTTCTTACACCGCGTCCGGATTCGTCGAATCCCCCCAATTGCAGAATAGGCAACATGCCTCATAGATCGACCATCCGCCAGGTTGGTGGCTCTCCCGGTTAATCAAATTAGTCTAGGAATCCGATAAATTCACTGCGATTCATTGGAGGATCCTGATCAAAAGGGAGGCGATAATGATTACCGAAGAAACCAAGAACGGTTCAAGAATGAACAGCGGCGGCCCTGCCGATATGGCAGGAGCTGTGCACGACAAGAGGAGCAGAATCTGGCTGTGCTTGGTCATTGCAGCTCTGTTCTTCCTAATGCTGCCCTACTTGGGAAGGGCGGAGTTATTCCTCGATATCCATACGGCGTATTGGGACGACCAACGGCCGCGTCTCCGAATAGAGAAATTCTTTCGTGGCGAGAGAATTCCCGTCAGACTGGCCGTTCACAATCCCGAAGATGACATCCAGGTTGACCTCTACATCGGGCTGCTTTCGATAGATGGCAAGTTGTTTGTCTCTGGAGAAGATGGATGGTCAACTCAGATAAGACCGTGGATGGCGAATGTCAGCATTCCCGCCGGTTTGATTGAGAATGACTACATCCTGTTCCATCTGGACATACCCTCAGAAATGCCTCCGATCTGTGAAGAGGGAACCTACTACCTTCTCGCAGGAGTGACCGAGCCAGGGACGCACAGTTTCATTTGTGATGTCAGCACGACAGGTTTTGAGGTCGTAGATGAGCAAGCCAGACAACTCGATATCGACCTGGTTACACAGCAAGTCACTGCTATGGCGCTTCGCGCCCGCAGGTGGTATCAGAAGCCCGCTGATGAGGGAGGTGGGGGCGGCAGTTTCGTGGATCTTTGCATTGACGACATCGGAAGTGCACTTGGGGAACACGAGGACTCCTACGCTATTTCCCTTGCTACGGATGTTTCAGTAAACATAGCGGGGACGTGCGGAGTCGCGACATGTCAGTTCGGATATCCAGTAGTCATCGTCGCAGATGTCACGCTGGATAGCGTCACTATCACTTTTCACGAGTGGGATAAGTTCTGATCCCTGCTTTCATTCCCCGTAGCAGTCCGGGAAAATGATCTCAATATATTCGGGTGTGATCCAGCTGGCGGACAGAGTGTGAAGTCAGCACCTGAAAAAATAGCTTGACATCTCCCCTCCTCTATGCTAATAAGAGCCCAGCACAGTTCCCAAGGAGGGGCGCAGAGTGAAGTAGGTAGGTTACGGGCTTCGGTCTTTTCCCTACCGTCTTCTCTCTTCATATCATATTGAAAAGAAGGGCCGTCTTGGCCCACTCGCGATGTTCCTCCAGTGACCAGTGCTTATTCCATAACTCGGGAGGAGAGCGATGGAAGAGGTGCTTTGCATACTGGTCTTTCTCCTCATCTGTGCTGTTATAGCCTGTTTCGGCTGAGGCACGAGAGAGGAAGACCATCGGGCAGCAAGGCTCTTGGCGCAATGAAGGAGTTCGCTCCTTCATTGCGCCGTCAGAACGCAATCCGCCTTTTGCGGGACGTAAAGAGCGGCTGATAGCCGCTTCAAGGAGATTGCGGGGGACTTTTCAAGGCCCAGATCGGGTCGCATGGCTAGGACTATACTTCCACCAGAATCTCCCCCGAACTATGCCATTATTCGCTGCTCAGTAGGCTCTCATGTTATCGGGAGTTGTGCGGGTGAAATGTCTCAGCTGGAATTATCTCAATTACCTCAGGAAGCGGTCGCCTCGGACCCCACTCGCACGCCTGAATTCGGTTGCAGGA
>JAFGIT010000097.1 GCA_016929465.1 Candidatus Coatesiibacteriota bacterium
CAACAGGTCATCATCGAGCCGTCGTGCTATCACATGTAAGCCCGCCTTGACCTTGTCGCCCACATTCACGCATATAGAATAGGTCGGAGGAATGACAACATCAACTCGCGAACCGAATTTGATCAGTCCGATTCTCTGTCCGGGCTCGATTTGGTCCCCCGGAGATGTTTGGCACACGATTCTCCTTGCGATGAGACCCGCGATTTGTGTGAAGAGTACCTCCTCGCCAGTTTCATCAATCACCCTGATCGCATTTCTCTCATTGACTTCGCCTGCATCCCTCGCGAAAGCGGCGTTGAACCTGCCTGGGGTGTGCTCCACGTCTTCGACGACTCCCTTGATAGGAGAGCGATTGACGTGACAATTGAACACGGACATGAAGACGGCCAGCCGACGATGCGGCCCGTGAGCTCCGTCACCATCTGCGATATCGGTTATGCTTATGATCCTACCGTCGGCCGGTGACAGCATCGCACCCTCCTCCAGGACCACATCTCGCTCGGGGTCTCTGAAGAATGCAGCCACGCATATCGACGTGACCAAGCAAAATAGGGCCGCTATCGGGAAATGCCAGAGAAGCAGCCCCGATATCAATAGCAGTCCTATTACGTATGGTAGGCCATCTTTCGCCAGGGGAATTCGCATAAGTTTATATCCAAGTTAGCGATTGTGCCAGATTGTGTTTCTGCAGAACGCGGACCTAATAAAAGAAGAGCCTGCGAATGGGCGGCTTCATCCTGAGGCGAAGGAAGCCCCCCGATGCAGAATGCTAATTCTGTTGCGCTACCTTCTGCCCTTCCGCGTATTGCTGCATCATTCGATACATCTCATCCTTTATTCTCAGCTTCATTTTCTTGAGCCGTTTCTCCTCAATCTCGTCGTCCGGAGAGGGATTTGGGCTGTCCGATAGCTCGAGCAGTTTTTTGTCCAATGAGCCATGCATCTCCTCCAGCTTCCGAAAATCATCCGATTCGGCTCTCAAAGCTTCGCGAAGTGATGTATCGTCCATCTTCATTCAAAAAGGCCTCCTATTTCTGGGTTTAGGATGCAAAGATATATCATCCAAAATATTCAGACTTCATCTACGATCACTCCGATAATTCAAGAGATGTATCCGATCCTTGAATTATCTCATAGCATTCCTTGGCTCGGTTCTTGTTAATCGACTTCTGGGGCAACTCGATTACTCTCAGCCTGGTGATTTGACCGCGCTTCCGTATCTCGATCTCATCTCCGACACCAACCTCCCGGCCGGCCTTCGCGAGATTACCATTTATTTTGACGCAGCCCTCATCACAGAGTTCTTTTGCGAATGCGCGCCGCTTCGCAAGACAGCTTACTTTTAGGAATAGGTCAAGACGCATTATTCATGATCTTCAGATAGCATTTGGCCCTAAGGCCTTCCAAAAAGGCTTCATACTGCTTTTTGAACTCCCCTATAAAGAGGGTCTCCTTTATCTTCATCTTGAGTTCAGGGGTCATCTCCGCGTCGCCCCCCTGTTTATCTAACAAACGAACAATGTGGAATCCCATCGGGCTCTCAACAATACCACTCACCTGGCCAATTTCCAACGCGAAGACGACATCCGAGATGGCCTTGAACATCTCGTCTTTGCCAAGTAGGCCCATACCATCGCAACTTCTCATCGCGCCCTCCGCCGATTCACATACTTTGTCGAACGGCTCGCCCGATGCTAGCCTGTCCACAGCATTCTGAGCGGCTTTTCTCGCGCTCGAGACATCCTCCTCTTTGTTGAAATCCGAGACTCTGAAGAGCAATTGGGCGAAGCTGGCCTTCTCAGGCGTCGCGAGAAGGCTCTCATTTTCCTCGGCGTAGGCAAGAATCTCCGCCTCGGAGATGTCAATTCGAGATCTTATTCTCGCGTCAATCACCGATTGTTCGACATACTCATCCGCATAAAGGGCCTTTAGAAGGTAAGGCGTCAATCCCTCTCGCTCCAGCACTCGGGCGAATTCCTCCTCGGTCTCGATGCCAAATCTGTCCATCGTTGACTTGACCCTCTTCTCGATTACTTCATCATTCGGGACTATCCCGAGCCGCTTTCCTTCAGAAACGACTAACAGCCTGTCGATCAGCAAGTCGAGGACCTCTCGCTTGCGCTTCCTCAAGAGATCGGTTCTTTCGGTTCCAGACGCCTGCTCCAAAAGGGAAAGGTACTGCCGGTCGGAGGAGAGCGCCTGTTCGAGCTGCTGCTCGGTCACGATCTGGTCGTTCACCAGCGCTATGATTCTATCCGCAAGGACTCTCTCCCCTGCGCGAAGCATTTGTGGGCCCGTGAATAAAACGGTCGATAGAATCACCAACGCCCCGACACAGAGAATCGCTCTCGAGTTCCGAGCGTGTCTGACTAAAATCATAATATCTCCTCCGGAAATACCTGAAGCTGCCACTTCTTCCTGAGCTCTTTGAGCCATTCATCCAATCGCTCTTCCGCCTTCTGATCAAACGCCTCGGTCTTAACCCGGTCAATGACCTCCTCCAAGGGAGGCATTCGAGCCTCCTGGACCTTCTCCACCTTGAAAATGTGGAAGCCAAATGAGGTCTCGACGACGTCGCTGAATTTGCCCTCTTCCAGAGAGAAAATTGGCGTCTCGATCTCCGGGGGAAGGTCTCCTCTCTTGACCCATCCCAGATCGCCACTCCGTGCCGCCTCCGGGGCCACTGAATACTCAGTCGCCAGGCTCTCGAAGCTCCGCTTGCGCCGCGTCAGAAAGCGATGAATCTGCTTGGCCGTCTCGCCGTTCTTCACCAGAATCTGGCGTGCTTTGACCTTCTCGGGCTCCTCAAAGTCCTCACCGTGCTCCTGATAGTAATTCTCTATTTCTGCCTGGGTGACTTCCACTTTTTTGGTGACATTCGCCTCAATGAGTTTCGAGCGAATCAGATCGGCCTTTGCTTGAGTCAACCATTCGGAATAGCTTAGACCGCTCTGTTCGAGATAACGGTCGAAGTGATCGCTGCCATAGGCTTCTTTTATTTTCTGAACGTATGCCGCGAGATCAGCGTGTGTGAATCCCACGCCGCTCTCTGAGGCCTCCTGCATCATTACCTCTTGAAGGGCCATGTCATCGAGATATTTCACCGCGCGCCTGTAGTTGGCTTTCGCGAAGTCCGAGATGAATTCGTCACGCGATATTTCGCCGGCGCTGAATTTGGCGACGAGCCTCGGAGTCGCTACGGGAGGCTCTTCTTCGTTGCAGCCCAATCCCACGAATAACCCGAAAATAACAAGCAAGAAGCAGAGCAAAGCCGGCTGTAGGAGACTCGTTCTCATCCTCATCTTCTCGCCTCTTCCACCAAATAGGCTCTGATGAACGGGTCAATGTATCCATCCATGACAGAATCGACATTCCCAACGTCAAGATTGGTCCTGTGGTCCTTGACCATCTGATATGGCTGCATCACATAGGAGCGGATCTGGCTTCCCCAGGCGATCTCTTTTTTGGCACTGTGCTCATTTTGCTCATCCTGTCGGCGCTTGTCGAGCACCATCTGGTAGAGGTGGGACTTCAGTATCTTCATCGCAACCTCCCGATTGCGGTGTTGAGACCGCTCATTCTGACACTGAACAACGACACCGGTCGGGATGTGCGTGATGCGAACGGCAGAGTCGGTGGTGTTGACATGCTGCCCTCCCTTGCCACTCGACCGATAAGTGTCAATTCGCAGATCCTTCTCATCGACATTGATCTCGATGGAGTCATCGACCTCCGGGGTAACGGAGACTGCGGCGAATGATGTGTGGCGGCGCCGATTCGCATCGAAGGGGGAGATTCTCACCAGACGATGCACGCCCGTCTCGCCCTTGAGATATCCGTATGCGTTGGGCCCTGTGACCTGTATCGTGACGCTCTTTATTCCTGCCTCGTCGCCCGGAAGTCGATCTAGAATGCGGTGGGAATATCCTCGCGTCTCCGCCCAGCGGGTGTACATTCTCATCAACATTTCAGCCCAATCCTGAGCTTCAGTGCCGCCGGCGCCAGGTTGAATCTGAATGATTGCGTCTCTCTCATCGCTCTCACCCGAGAGCAGAGCCCTGGTCTCCATGTCGGCAATCAAAGCCTCCAATGCCCTTATCTCCTCCATCGACTCCCTGAGGGCAGAGACATCATCCTCTGATGCGGCGAGCTCCGCCATAACCGAGGCATCCTCGAACCTAGAGCGCAGCGCAGAAAATTCCTCGAGTCTGCGAGCGAACTCAGCACGCTGCTTCATGAGTTTCTGGGTAGCAGCGGGATCTGACCATAGTTCCTCCGACTCGAGCCTATTGTCGAGCTCCTTGATCTTCTCCTCGGCGGTTCCTAAGTCAAAGATACCCCCGAATGGTCTCGATTCGTTCAGATAGGTCCTTTAACTGGTGCTCTATGTCATGCGATTCCAAGCGCAGTCTCCATTCAATCTCCTCATTAGACCAGATTGAATCCAGTCAGGAATTCTACAGACCTTACTGCCAGCCGAAATATGGAATTGAAAAGCGGATTGACATCAATCAGACCAAGATAGGACAGCAGAAACACGAGCATTAGAAGGGGCATGGCAAGACGCTCAAGCCTGATATATTGTATCGCAAGCGCTTTGGGTAGAATCGCCGCCACGATCCGGCTCCCATCGAGAGGTGGAATTGGTATCAAATTGAAGAATCCCAAAAACAGATTAATCAACATGAAGATGAATATGAACTCGAGCAACATGCTCAGGCCGAGATTAATCGACGAGAGCAGCCTGAACAGCAAGCCGGAAATCGCAGCCAAGATGAAGTTCGTCGCGGGGCCGGCCATGCCGACCCACATCATGCCTCTGATCGGATTGCGGAAATACCTCGGATCCACGGGAACAGGCTTGGCCCAGCCAATCACGAACGGGGCTCCGGAGAGACGCAGCATAAGCGGGAAGATCACCGTGCCGAAAGGGCTTATGTGCTTCAGAGGATTCAAGGACAACCTTCCGAGCTCAGAGGCCGTGGGATCACCAAGGCGCTTCGCCACATAGCCATGTGCAACTTCGTGACATGTCAGCGCAAACAACAGCGCCGGAATGCCCAGCAGAAGACCTTCCACTATTTAGCGCCTCGCCTGCATCTGTAAGCGGATGAATGTTCTATCACAAGCCCAAAATAACGGAACATATACGCCATGTCAATATCGTCTCCGAGAGCTTACTTGCTCTCGCCTCCTGTCGATCTCAACAGTCAATCCCCAAGATCAATAACACCAGAAAAAAAACCAGCAGGCATGTCAATATGTGCCAGATTTCCTGCATTTTGCCGTCCAGCGATCCTGGAGGGCTCATATCCCGTGGCAATCCCGAAATCACAAAGCGACAAAGGCCGGCTTAGATCAGCGCGGTTACAGCGGTCTCCCGCTGAGATTCTCGGCGGGTTATTCATCGAGAATCCCGCGGCTCATGCCCAATTCACACGTAATACGGCGCTTGACGTGATCCGCAACCGTCTGGTAGCTTTCAACAAGTGGATTGCATTCGAGTCGATATCAATGAGGCGCGATATTTGTGGTAAAGCCGTCTAAGTCCAGAATCAAGAGGATTTTGGCTGCCGGCGCTTTGGTGCTGGTGCCGGTCTCCCTGACCTTCTTCCTCGTTTATAAGCTGGTTCAATGGACAGACGACCTTCTTGATCTTGCCCTTCCAATTCCGCGCGCCATCGCCCTCCCCGGCCTGGGTCTTATTTTTCTTGCGGCCCTGACTCTTCTTGTCGGTCTCCTTGCCACAAACCTCGTCGGGAAGAAAGTTGTGGCATTCGGGGAACGCATTCTGGAAAGCATTCCGGTCATCAGCAGCATTTACTCTGGAGCCAAGACGCTGGTCGAGGCCTTTACGCTTCCATCTTCCTCTGCCTTCCGCCAGGTGGTCCTCGTTGAATACCCGAGACGCGGCATGTGGGTCCTCGGTTTTGTAACGAAGGAGGTGGCGGATGGCGAAAGCGGAATAGGCAGCGGGAAAAAACTGAACCTTTTCATCCCTACCTCGCCCAACCCGACATCCGGCATGGTTGTCGTAATCGAGCGGGATGACGCCATATATCTCGATCTGACTGTTAAGGAGGCTGTTGAGTTCATCGTATCCGGCGGTGTGCTGTATCCATCGAGCAGGACCGTGGAGGACGAAAAGGCGAAACGAAGGCCTCCTCAACCGTTGACCGGTATCCCGATATTCAGGGGAAATTCAGCGAGAGCACTGGGCAGGGAGAAACCACCGGATCCAAGATCAATTTGATTTTATCGCCGATATGAATCAGTCTGTTCAAAGACCTAGCAATTCGGAGAGATTCGAGTCAGTTAGGTGATCAGATCAGAGGTAACCTCGGGTGATACGGGCTCCTGAGTGAGGAGGGACCGACTCGAGATAACTGTCG